>NZ_JALJRO010000039.1:0-13159 GCF_024519635.1 Pseudomonas sp. Pse1 | reverse complement strand
CATACATGCACCTCTTACTCATGTTATGCCCGAACACAAAATTTCTGACACCCCCGGTTGTCCTGTTCCACAATAAGGTTTTCTTAGCTGCTGATTCTCACCCTGATTGCACATCACCCTCCAACACCTACGCTTACCCCTTGCTGCGCTTCAGTCACCCACAGGGGGCATCACCCATGCGCTCAAACAGGCAAAACCGCTTCACCTCTTCAGCCTTCGCCGCTGCCTTGTGCCTCATCCCCAACGCCCAGGCCGAAGACTCGGCAGAACTGGCGAAAAAAGCCCTGAACCCGGTGGCGGCGATGTACAGCCTGCCGGTGCAGTACAACTGGGATCAGAAGATGGGGCCGAGTGGCGAGGGCATGCACAGCGTGGCCAATATCCAGCCGGTGCTGCCGTTTGCCCTGAATGATGAGTGGAACCTGATTTCGCGGACGATCCTGCCGATCATTGATCAACATGGCCTGGTGGACGGTGGCGGGGCGGACAAGTCCGGGGTGGGGGATATCACCCAGAGTTTTTTCTTTTCGCCGAAGCAGCCCACGGCCAGTGGCTGGATCCTCGGTGCCGGTCCGGCGATTCTGATTCCCACCGGCAGTGATGAATTGCTTGGCAGCGAGCAGTGGGGCATGGGGCCGACGGTGGTGGCGTTGCAACAGGCCAATGGCTGGACCCACGGCGTACTCGCCAACCATATCTGGGGCCTGGACGGCAGCCCGCCGGATGACAAGCAGAAGATTAATCAGACGTTCCTGCAACCGTTCCTGTCCTTTACCACCAGCACTCTGACCACCTACGGGGTGAACACTGAATCCACCTACGACTGGCAGTCGCGGGAGTGGGCTGTGCCGGTCAATTTGACGGTGACCCAGTTGCTGAAAATCAGTGGACAGCCGCTGACGGTGCAGGCCGGGCCGCGGTATTGGCTCGACAGCCCGGAAGATGGGCCGCAGGGGTGGGGCTTTCGTTTTGCCGTGACCTTGTTGTTTCCAAGGTGAGGAGAGGGCCGCCAACTGTGCGGGCCAGAAAGGCCAGCCCCTGCAGGGTTTCGCGGCAGATCACACGCTATGCAGGCACCCTGAATCCCCTGTGGGAGCGAGCCTGATAGATGTTGAATGTGCCGCCGCCATCGCGAGCAGGCTCGCTCCCACAGTTGAGTTCAGGCAACGGCAAATTCTGTGACTGAGCATTTTGCTGGTGTCTAGTGAAGGGCCGAGCGGCGAGGGGAGAGGCGGTCCATCGACTGCTATCGATGGACCGTATTGCGGGGATTGGAAATCCGCCTCCGTTGAAGGAGGCGGGGTCGGTTGCTATTGGACCACCAGCGGCGCGGTGCGCACGGTGCCCAAGGACGAGCGCAGGGTGACGGTCGGGTTGGTGGCGCTCGGCACGATGGTCGTGGTGGTCGCCGTCAAGCGCCAGCGGCCAGTGACCGGGACGGTCGCGGTGCCCAGGGTGACCAGGCCACTGGCAGTACTGACCTGCACAGTGATGGTGTTGCCGACCACTGCCGAGGACGTCCCGGAGATGTCCCAGGTGAAGCGGTTGTTGGAACGTGACCGGGCCTCGGCGGTGGTCAGGACCAGGGTCTCCTGGGTGGCCAACGGAGTGACCTGCACGGTGACCGTGGCCGGTGTCGACAGTGCCCCCAGCGAATCCCTCACCTGATAGGTAAAGGTGGTGGTAAAGGCACTGGTGAGCGGCTGCGGTGCGGTGTAGTTCACCACGGTGCCGTTGGTGGTCACGCTGCCCCTGCCGGCTGCCGGCTGGCTCAGGATGATCACGGTCAGCGGGTTGTTGCCTTCTGGGTCGGCGTCGTTGGCCAGGACGTTGATGGTCGCGGTCCCACCCTGGCTGGCGGCGGTGTCGTTGTTGGCCACCGGTGCCTGGTTCGGACTGACGCTGACCGTGACCTGGGCCGGTTCCGAGGCCAGTCCTTTGCTGTCCCGGGCGATATAGGAGAAGGTCGCGGTCACCGGCACGTTGGTGGTCGGTGGGGTGTAGGTCAGGCTGGTGGTGCCGTTAAGTGCCACCGTGCCTTGCCCTGTACCCGGCTGCGTGACGCTGCCAATGGTCAGCGGGGTGTCTTCGTCGGGATCGCTGTCGTTGGCCAGGACATTGACCGTGATCGGTACGCCCGAACTGGTGCTGGCGTTATCGGCCACCGCCAGTGGCTTGCCGTTCTCGCCAGGTGCATCGGCGATACCACCGACCACCACCGGTTCGCTGTCCACGCCGCCGGCAGCTGACTTGACCGTCACGCTTTCCGGTGGCTGCGGCACATCGTTGATCACCAGATTGCCGTTGCCCGGCAGCGGACCGTAACCCTGGGCAATCAGGTCAGGTTTGAGCACCTGATCGCTGGAGGTGGCGCTGATGGTCAGGCGGTGGTTAGCCGGATCGTATTGCGCGGCACTGATTTTCACCACATCGATCGGGGTCCGTGAAACCGCCGTGGCTTTGGTGGTTCCGCCCGTTTCGCTGGCGGTCAACACCACCACTGAAGGCGGGGCGGCCGGTGTGACGAAGCGGGTGTAGAAGTAGCCATTGTTGTCGGTGGCCAGGTTTGCACCGGCGATGCACGGCCCACCCGGGGTGCCCACCAGGGTCAGGGTGGTGCGGTAGCAGACCGCCGACGCCGCCGGGCTGGTGACATGGGTACTGTCGTTGGTGCGGTGCGAGTCGGCGAACACCTCGACCTGCGAGCCGCTGGCGTCACGCTGGTAGGTGACGCGTTCGACCTCGATCGGGGTCTGGGTGCGGTCGTCGTAAAGCTTGCCGGAGATCGCCAGCAGGTTGGTGCGCAGGGTGCCCGCCGGACCGGAAATCTCCAGGTAGTTCTGCGGGTTGCCCTGGGCATCGAGCACCGGACTGCCGCGCACCGTATCGGTGATGTTCGGGTCGCCGATGAACTTGTCCTGCACCCCGGTTTCCGGGTTGGGCTCGGTGAAGTAGCGGGCGATTTCCGCGCCGGCTGCGTTGGTCATTATATTGGGCGCGGTGGCGCTGTAGAGGAACGGGCCGAGGGCGCCCTGCAAGGCACCTGCGTAGTTGAGCGTGGCGATACCGACGTCGCTGGTATCGTTGATCGCCCGCCGTCCAACGTCAGCGGCAGCCACCACATACGTTTTGGTGCCATAGGGGTGGCGCACGGTGTACATGCCGGCGGTAGGGACGGCGGCCCGGATCCTGATCCGGGCGAAGTTGTGCTGTTCGCCATCGACGATCTCGCCTTCGCCGGCGACCGCTTCCAGGGCTGCCACATATTGCTCGATGCCGTAGGTACGATCACCGACGCTGCCGTCAGCGGTGAACCAGAAGCTTTCGCCTGGCCAGTTGTTCGGGAAGATGATCGGCTCTGCGGGATTGAACGTGCCTTCCGGAGGAATGGTGCACATGTAGCCCGGGGCAGCTGGGGTGCCCGGTGCCCGCGAACTGACGGTTTTCGCCAGGCACAGCTCGAGTTTGACGTTGCTGAAGTCCTGATACCACATCGGGAATCGACCGGTGGCAAGGGTGTAGGGCCCCGGGTCGAAACTCTGCAGGGCGGCACTGGCACTGCCGGCCATGGCGATGGACAGGCTCAGTGTGTTGAAGATGAAACGTGGCCACGTGTTCATGAAACCTCCTGGCGCTCTATTCGAATTCGAAAGGGTCATGGGACGATGACCACTTCTTCTGTATCGCTACCGCCGTTCGCCGAAGTCACCCGAATGGTCGCCGGCGGAACGGTGCCGCCGGGCGGTGACAGGGTCTTGTCGGCGGCGCCGGCGAGTTCACCGATCAGCGCACCACTCCTGCCGGCATAGGCTTTCAGGACGGGTGGGGTGAGGCGGTCACTGGTCGAGGCGTCGATGGTCAACAGACCACTGCCGCGGCTGTACTGGGCGCGGGTGATGGTGACCAGGTCGGTCAACGGCACGGGCACGGTGGTGGGCGGGAGGGCGGTGGGGATTGCCAGGTGGTTGTCGGCAGTCACTTGCAGGGTGGCCGGTACCGTCGGGTTGACGGCCGACTGGCCAAACCAGCTGCCGGTGGTATTGGCCTCGGTCATGGTCACGGCCGTGCCTGCGCTGTCGAGGAAGATCACCGTGCCAGGTGGCGGCGGCGCCAGGGTGAACACGTCCTGGTGCGCGACCACACCAGTCGGTGTATTGCCCCGCGAGTAGCTGGCGCGTTTGACCAGGGCCGGAGCCGGCAGATCGACGGCGCTGAGCTTGCCGGAAACGGCGAACACGTCGCTGCGGATGTCGATGCCGTTCGGGCCCTGGATCCGCAGGAAGTTGGTATTGAACGGGCTGCCGGTGACTTGCTCTTCGACGTTCGGGTCGCCGACAAATTTTTCCTGCTGGCCGGTATCCGGGTTGGTCTCGGTGTAGGGGCCATTGACACTGCGCAGGAACGGGCCGATGTCGCCTTTCAGCGCGCCGGTGTAGTCGCCGGATGGGCCGATGCCGATGTCGCGGGTCATGTTGATCGCGCGGGTGCCGCCGGTGTCGGTGAACTCTTCGGGGGTGACGTTGAACACGTCGACGCCATAGGGGTGGGTGACGGTGTAGACGCCGGCAACCGGCACATCTACGCGAATCCGAATCCGCGCAAAGCTCTGCTGGTTGCCATCGGCGACTTCGCCGTTGAACGCGGCTTCGATGGCCGCGCCGTAGCCCAGGTCGATGCCTCGGGCGGCGTCGGTGATCGAACCGTCGGCGGCGAACCAGAAGGTTTCATCGGGGAAGTTGGTTGGAAACACAACCGCCTGGGTGTCATCGAACTGGCCCGGTGCCGGGTTGAGGATGCACATGTACGAAGGCACGCCGGGCGCCCCGGCGACTCGCGAGCTGACCGCCTTGCTCAGGCACAGGTCCAGGGTCCGGCCATGGGTGTCCTGGTACCACGCGGCATAACCGGTCTTGTTGCCGCTTTCGAGAGGATAGGGACGCGCACCGGGAACTCCCGGGTCTACGGCGTAGAGTGCGGCCTGTGTCGTCCCGCTGCTGAGTGACGCAAGCAGGATCGAACTTGCCAGTAGGGTCAATCTGTTGTGCATGATGCAGTCCTCTCGAAATGGCGCTGGCTGAGGTACAGCTCGGTCGAAGGGTGTCGAATCGGCTTGAGCAACGATCGTGCCGATTTGCTTGGAAGGACCACAAAGCGGGTGATTCGAGCGGGTGCAGCTGACCAGGCGGTATAAAGAGAGGAGGGCGTTGACGGCATGCCGCAGGTCACGGCGTGAGGTTCTATAAGGGGTGCGCGCGGAAACCCGGGCCGTGGAAAAGTGAAGTTGTGTCCAAATATGACGATTAAGTTGCCAATGCACCCTTGGAGCAGGCAAAAAAGTGGGTGCAGGGGCAAGTGCCCCATTGCTGGGGAAAATTTCCTCCGCAGTGGGGACGCTTTTTCATGCCAGAAGTGGGGGACGTCGGACAAATAGCTACCCATGCTCGGGGGTGGCCGCCAACTCGTTGAATCAAAAACGATTTTTTTTGTGGCGCAGATTTTGCCAAGCCAAGTCAGACATTGGATCCACTGACTGGGAGGCCTGCCGACATGATCTGCGCCCAACTGCACACTGGAATTGAACTCGAACGTATCCGCTCCTGGTTGCGAAAACCCCAAGGCCTGGCGGTCCTTGCCGGCGTGTGGTTGGCCGGGGGTGAATTCGCCGAAGCCGCGGTGCAGTGCCAGCGCACTCTGGTCGCCAATGTCGTGGCCATGGACCAGCCGCTGATGTTCAACCGGCTCGGCGCGCACAACCCCAACGGCATGATGTACGCCCTGCGCGCCGACGTGGTCGACAGCAACGGTCTGCTGATCACCCAGGGCGGCAGCGCCACCCCCGGTCAAGTCACTCTGCGCCCGGACAAGCGTCCGCGCCCCTTGGTGCTGCGGGTCGCCGCCGGTGATTGCCTGACGGTCAACCTGCAAAACCTGCTGGGGTTCCAGGCCAACCCTAATGGCCAGGGCAACGACCACGAGAACCCGGCCCTCGGCGAGTTGCACGTCGATGCCCAAGTCGCTGATCGGCATGTCGGTTTCCAGGTCAACGGCCTGCAGGCGTTCGGTTCGATCAACGATATTTCCGCCAACAGCGGGCGCAACGACAACACCCTGCTGTCCCCCGGACAAAGCCGCAGCTACACCCTGTACGCCGAACGCGAAGGCACCTTTGTTGCCACCAGCTACGGCGCCACCTTCGGCAGCGAGGGCTCTTCGGGCAACGTCGGCAACGGCCTGTTCGGCCAGGTGGTGGTACTGCCCAAAGGCGGTCGCGCCTATCACAACACGGTCACCGAAGAAGACCTGCGCCTGGCCACGCGCGGGCGCACGCCGGCGGGCCAGCCGGTGATCGACTACCAGGCGCGCTACCCGGTGCAGCAACCCTGGATTGCCGAAGGCAAGGCCGGCAAACCGATCCTGAGCATGGTCGACGGCAACGAGATCATCGCCAGTAATGCCGACGCCATCGTCATGGGACCGAACGCCGATGGCAGCTTCCCACCGACCACCTATCCCCTGGAAAGCCAGGGCCGACGCAACCCCAGCCTGCCCAATCGGCTGGAACCGTTCCGCGATTTCGCGGCGGTGTTCCATGATCAGTCGGCGGTGATCCAGGCGTTCCCCGGGTTTTGGGGCGACCCGGTGTTCGGCCAGATGCTCGATCCGGCGCGCGACGCCTTCATGGTCAACTACGGTTCCGGCGGCATGGGTGCCGAGGTCATCGCCAATCGCGTGGGGGTCGGGCCGATGCATGACTGTTTGTCCTGCGCCTACGAAGAATTCTTCCTCAGTGCCCACGCCACCGGCGATATCGCCATGCAGGTCGATGTCCCGGCCAACACTGGCCTGGAAACCCTTGCGCCGAGCCAGACACCGCCGGCCGACAGTGTCGGGATCAAGGCGAGCATGGCTCTGTACCCGGCCGAGCCGTCCAACGTCGCCCACAGTTACCTCGGCGATGCGGTGAAATTTCGCAATATCAGCGTCGGCTACGAGCAGCACGTGTTCCATCTGCACGGCCATCAATGGTTGTTCAACCCCAACGATGACAACTCCGACTACATGGACGCCCAGGGCGTCGGCCCGGGTTCGGGATACACCTACGAGATCGCCCACGGCGGCTCCGGCAACCGCAATCGGGTGGTCGGCGATGCGATCTATCACTGCCATTTCTACCCGCATTTCGCCCAGGGCATGTGGGCCATGTGGCGCATCCACGATGTGTTTGAAGAAGGCACGCGGCTGGCGGTGACCCAGGACGGCATCAACGACTACCACGCCGAGCCGTTCGCCTTGCGCAGCGGCCTGCCAGCCACGGGTGCGCGGGCCCTGCCCGATGGCGAAATCGTCGCCGGTACGCCGATTCCGGCGGTCGTGCCGTTGCCGGGCAAAGCCTTGCCGCCGATGCCGGGTAAAGTGGTGGTGATTCCGAAAATCAGTGGCGAAACCCAAGTCGCCGAGCACGAGGCGGGCGACGATGACTCGCCTCACGGTGGGCCGAAAGTGGTCGGTTCTCTGGCCCTGGTCGACCGCAGCGAAGCCAACCGCAACGCCGATGGCAGCTTGAAAAACCCTGGCTATCCGTTCTGGATCGGCGGCCTCGAAAGCACCGTCGGCCAACGCCCGCCGACTCCACCGCTGGACATGCTCGACGCACCTACCGCCACCGCCCTGCGCGACAGCGGCAAGGCCTTATGGTCGGCGCTCGATCCGGCCCAGGCCGGTGGTTGGGACGGCGGTCTGGCACGGCATGGCCTGGATGGCTGGGCGGCGGGCGGTGAGGCGCAAGTGAGCACTACTTCGCTGGACATGAGCAAGTCGCTGGAGCGGGCCAAGCCGGTGTATTTCCCGGAGGAGGGCACCGAGGTCGAACAGGCGGCCATGGCCTTCCACGCCAAGCCGTCCCACCCCAGCTTCGCCGTGCTGCCCAGCGGTGAACTGCAGCCGCGCAACTTTCTCACCAACGGTGCGCCGCCGGTGGCTGGTGCGCCGTTCTTCGAGCCGTGCATGGACGACCGGCAAAAGCGCCTGCTGCGCAGCGCCGGTGCCGGCATGTTCAACAGTGGCGAGCGTCTCGACGCCCAGTCATTCAGCGGTGCCTCGCCGTTCAGTGCCGATCACCCGCGCGTTTACAAGGGCGCGAATATCCAGTTCGACGCGGTGTTCAACAAGGTCGGCTACCACTTCCCGCAAACCCGCATCCTGACCCTGTGGGAAGACGCCTGGCCGGTGATCACCAAGCAGCGTCCGCCGGAGCCTCTGGTGATGCGCATGAACACCTTCGACTGCACCCTGTACCAGCACACCAACCTGGTGCCGTCGGTGTATGAGCTGGACGATTTCCAGGTGCGCACGCCCACCGATGTCATCGGCCAGCACATCCATCTGCCCAAGTGGGACCTGACCGCCGCCGACGGCTCGGCCAACGGCTGGAACTACGAGGACGGGGTGCTTTCGCCGTCCACTGTGATCGAGCGCATCCACGCCATTCGCCGCTTCAACAATTGCCAGGCCGGCGATCCACGCGAAGGTTCCGGCGATTGCCCGGTGGCCAAGCAGCACCCGTTCTTCGGCCAGTTCAACCGCGCCGACTGGCTCGGCGCGCGGACCATGTTGCAACGCTGGTTCGCCGACCCGGTGCTCAACGTCCACAACATCGATCGCGGCCTGGGCAACATCTTCACCCATGACCACCTCGGCCCATCGACCCATCAGCAAGTGGGCATGTACGCCACGGTGCTGGCCGAACCGGCGGGCTCCAAGTGGTACCACGCCGAGACCGGTGAGTCCCTGTACAACGGCGGCGGGCGCCAGGACGGCGGTCCGACGTCGTGGCAGGCGGTGATCGAAACCGGCGACCTCGACGGCGACAGCAAGAACGACAGCTTCCGCGAGTTCTTCCTCGAGTTCAGCGACTTCCAGCACGCCTATGAAGCCGGCGTGTATGTCGGCGCCGGCCCCGATGGCATCCCCAATGCGGGCGCTTTCCCGGCCACCGCCGACAGCTTCCGCTACGCGATCAACCCGCCGGGGCGCAAGGCGGCGGCCAATCGGCTGGATTCGGTGCTGGAAGTGGCCAGCGGGCAATTGCTGACCTGCCCGACACGGCCCTGCCCGCAGGCGATCTCGGCCTCCGATCCGGGGATCTTCGTCGTCAACTATCGCCACGAACCGCTGGGGCTGCGCATCTACGACCCGAACAAGATCGCGCCGGATGGCAAGCCCGGGATGCAGGCCGATGGCTTGGCCGGTGACCTGGCCTACGCCCTGCAAAGCCGCACCGACCGGGCGATCCCGGCGCTCAACCTGGCGCCCAGTGCGATCCGCTCGGCGACCGGGCCGACTGGCGGCGTCACGCTGATGCCGGCGCACATCAATCGCGGCGACATGCCGGGCGATCCGTTCACCCCGATCTTGCGCACCTACACCGGTGACAACGTACGCCTGCGGGTGAATGCCGGTGGCCATGAAGAGGAGCACAACGTGACGATGC
This sequence comes from Pseudomonas sp. Pse1, assembly GCF_024519635.1. NCBI lineage: Bacteria > Pseudomonadati > Pseudomonadota > Gammaproteobacteria > Pseudomonadales > Pseudomonadaceae > Pseudomonas > Pseudomonas sp. Pse1. Next base: position 3,669 of record NZ_JALJRO010000039.1, on the reverse strand, counting down.
ACGGGGTCAAATGGCTGCATTCCGGCAGTGGCTTTGGCAACAGTTCCAACACCGGCTGGAAGGCTTCGCAGATGATCGCGATTTCCGAGCAGTTCGGCTTCATGGCGCCGGTGGCGATGATGTCCAGCGCCGCCAGCGACACCGGCGACTACCTGTATTCCATGGATGCGTCCCTGGAGGGTTACTGGAGCGGCCTGTGGGGCATCATGCGCAACTACTCGCAGAGCCGCAGCGACCTGTTCCCGCTGCCCAACAACCCGCGGCCGGTGACCGCGCGCAACACCGCCAACTTCAATGGCGTGTGCCCGCGCGTCGGGCCCAATCCCAACGGCATTGGTACCCGGCCAACGGTGCAGCGCAACTATGAAGTGGTTGCGGCGCTGGCCAACGACATCCTCGCCAACCCGCTGGGTCTGACCATTGGCGATGCCGCAGGCGAGGGCCAGCATGTCGGCGGTCCGCTCAATCCGCTGGGCGGCACCCTGGTCTACAACCCAAGGCCGGTGACGGTGCCGCAGGTAACCGTCTTCGATCCCGAGGATGGCGAGACCTTCACCATTGGCGGGCAGTCCGGGCCGCTGCATGACCCGACCGCGATCCTCTATGTGCGCAAGGCCGACCTCGACCCAGTCAGCGGCAAACTCAAGCCCGGGGTGCCGATCGAGCCGCTGGTGCTGCGCGCCGCTGCCGGCGATTGCATCAACATCACCCTGGAAAACCGTCTGCCGCTGGTGATGCCGGACCTGGTCAACAACGCGGTGATGCAAGGCACGGTCAAGCGTGATCGTTCCGGCGCGCAGGGTTCGAGCACTTTCAACAACAACCTGATGCGGCCTTCCAGCCACGTTGGCCTGCATGCGCAGTTGCTGACCTACGACGTCAGCAAGTCCGATGGCTTCAACGTCGGCGGCAACCCGGTGCAAACCGTGGCGCCACGGGTCGGCAGCAGCGGGGCCTGGCCGAGCCGCACCTACCAGTACTACGCCGGACACCTGGAGCGCGCCGGTCAACCGGTGGCCTCGCAACTGGGGCGCAACGTCGACGTAATCCAGGCCACGCCCATCGAGTTCGGCGGCCTCAACCTGATGCCGGCCGACCCGATCAAGCAACCGCAGAAAGGCCTGGTGGCGGCCATGACCATCACCCCGCCGGGCTCGACCTGGCAGGAGGACGCCGCGTCCCGGGCCTCGGCCACGGTGCAGGCGCCCGGTGGCACTCCGTATCGCGATTTCGCGATGGTCTGGCAAAAGTCGCTGAACATGCGCTGGGCCAACGGCTTGCCGGTGGAGAACATGGCGTCGGAGGGGCCGGGCGTGCCCAACGACCCCAAAGACAACTCGGACATGGCCATCAACTACAAGAGCGAGCCGCTGTGGTACCGCTTCGCCCGCGCCCCGGACGCACCCTTTGGCCAGGCCGGCGGCAATGGTCTGGGCGCGGTGCCCGATGCACACCGGGCCTACAGCAACAGCCTGGTGGGTGGCGACCCGGTGACCCCGATCCTGCGGGTCAAACCCGGCCAGCCATTCCGCACCCACATACTGATGCCCTCGGGCGGCAGCCGTGGCGCGACCTTCCAGCTCGACGGCCACATCTGGGCGTTCAACCCGTTCCAGGCCGAACGGGTCGACCTTTGGGGCTATCCGATGAAAGACGCCGGCATCGGCTCGGTGCGCTTCGGCTACAACCCCATGGCCATGTACATCGGCGCCCAGGAAAGCGTACTCCCCGCCGCCCACTTCAGCTTCATGTTCCCCAGCGCCGGCGGCGCCAACGCGGTGGCAGGGGATTACCTGTACCGGGACTATGCGGCGTTCGGCAATTTGGGCGGGATGTGGGGGTTGTTGCGGGTGAGTGATGAGCCGCTGCCGGGGGTGGCCCAATAGCGAGTGGAGACAAAACAGCCTGGAGGCGAAAGTCCCCAGGCTGCTTTTCTCTTAAGGAGAACACAATTACGGAAGCGGATTACAGCATCCAAAGAAACGTCTGATTTATTTCCAATCTGCGCCTCCTCTAGCGTGCGTCCTTTCGAAAAAAACGATAAGGACATACGTCGAATGGAGCGCTTTCACATCATGGTCGGTGACAAAACCACCGCCGAAGGCACTGTTACAACCGGCAACCCCCGCTGCACCATCAACGGCCAGCCCATGGCGTGTGAAGGCGATGAAGTCTGGTGCCCCAAGTGCGAAAGCACCGGCTACATCGCCATCGACGGTCCACACCTGATCGATACCATTGACGGCCGCCATGCCGCACTGGGTGACGACCTCTGCCGCTGTAACTGCGATCCCTCACCACGACTGGTTTCCAGCCAGACCATCCGCAGTCAAAGCTTTGAAGGCACCGTCGCACTGCCGCGCAATCACCCGGCCTACGCCGAACCGCCCTTGCCTGATGCACCCGCACCCTCAGCATTCACCCAGGCCTCGCAGCCCGCCCCGGCGGTGTTTTCAACCCCGCAGACCCAAGGTTGCGAGCACGCCTGGCGCGCCTACCAGAAAATGGCCGAAGCCATAGTCGCCCCCGGCGGCACCTTGATCGCCGACCCCAAGGCCCGCAACCGCGCAATCAACGCCGCCTACGCCCGCTTATGGCTGGAGGACCCGCGCTTGCAATGGGCCGGCCTCGCGGCCTTCGCCTCGAAACAGGTCGGCTGCGGCCTGCTGCATGCCGCCGGCTCCATCGACAAGATCGAGACCGAACAGCAAACCTTTGCTGAGCGTAAGGACAGCGCCAGGCGGGGGTTCTTCGGTCTGTTCGGCGGTGGTGCACGGGAGCGTGAAAGGAAATTGCAAGAGTTTGAACAGGCCCGCCGCGAGCACGAGCAGGCCAGCCGAGATAATCCGTTGCCGGGGATTGATTGGCGTCGTGAAGGGGAGTCGCTGTCGTCGGTGCAGCAGTTGTACAGGCACGTGTACGACATGCTTGCGATGGGCAATACCACGCTGTTTTTGGATGTGTATCCGTTGCATGTGTTTTATATGCAGCAGGGGTTTGGGGCGTTGGAGTCGTGTTTGAGGGTGCGGGAGCATATTTATAACGATGGTGCGGGTTCGGTGTTGTGGCCGGTGGAGCAGGAAAAGCTTCAGTTTGGTGGCAGCCACACAGAAATCCTGGAGGCTTTTAGAGCAATTCAGATGGGCAGGATTGCGGAAAGTGTTAAGGACCTCGCCACACACGAACAGGTCAATATCTTGCAGCCAACGATGTACAGCGATCCGTTATTGGTTGCCTTGCTCCGTGGAAATCACCTGGCGTACGTGACCAACTTGTTGCCAGGTGCCGCTCAGCCAATCGAATTGACCCTCGCCAGTCAGTGTGTCGCCGTCGATGACGGACGCACCATCGGCTTCGGCAATAATCCACTGGCCGACCTTTCCAATATCGAGCAACGCATGGCTTTTGTACTCAGGGCGGCAGCCCAGTTTCATCAACTGCTGCAAGGCGGTGATCGCTTCCGAGTCGAGCAAGCGATCCGGGATATTTCCGTCGGCGGGGGTGTGCGATGAGTCTGCTTCGTCCTGTTGGTTGGCAACGGTGGGCCTTGGGCTTGGTATTGCTCGGGCTGTTGGTCTGGTGGATCGACGCACAGTCGGAAAAGGAAATCGCTTTGGTGATTGGCGAGCCTTACGAGGACATGCGCCAGCGTTCCAGTGCATCCATTGC
>NZ_JALJRO010000038.1:0-13458 GCF_024519635.1 Pseudomonas sp. Pse1 | reverse complement strand
CCGCAGATCCACTGTAGGAGCGAGCCGGCTCCGGGCGGCGTTCCGACGAAAAACCTGAGACCGCTGCGTGCATTCTGAATGCACGCGTTGTCGTTGACGTCCATCGCGAGCAGGCTCGCTCCTACAATGTCCGTGGCCGATCGCAAAATCTGCATGCACCGCAGATCCACTGTAGGAGCGAGCCGGCTCCGGGCGGCGTTCCGACGAAAAACCAGAGGCCACCTCGTACATTCAGGACAGCTGCGTCATCGTTGACGACCATCGCCAGCAGGCTGGCTCCCACAATGTCCTGGTCGTTCGAAAGATTTTCATCCACCGCATAGATCCTCAGTCAGGCCGGCCGGTAGGCCGCCTCGGCTGCTTTTGATTTTGATCCACCGGCCCCGTTACAGAAGGCTGAGTGGAGGCATTCATCCGAGGGGAGCGCGTAGCGCGCTACGGCGCAGCCGCAGTCATCGAGAGGAGGTGCAGCGAAGCCAACCGGAGGCGATGACCCGCAGATGGATGCCGGAGCGAAGGTACCCCGAGCCTAGGCGAGGGGGCCGGATGTTGGGGCAAAGCCTTTTGCTTACTTTTCGGCGTTTGGAAAAGTGAGTCGCTGTAAGAGCGAAACCATAGGTGGCCGTTACCGCAGGAATGGATATGTACACCGATAAATAGCCATCGCTGCGATGCGGCGGCCCGACAAGCCAGCTCCCACAGGGGATCAACGGTGGCTGCGGAATTTAGCAAGACTTCTCCCACCCAATCTTGACATCCATCAATTCCAACCCCGCACTTTCTCCGTACCCTGCACCGCATGTTGTGTTTTTAAACGATTAAAAACCTATATGTAGTGTTTGGGGGCTGAATGCACAGTACGTTGATCTCAACCGGATGCAACCGTTTGCACAAGCGCAATGGCGACGTGGTTGCCTTTGATGCCGACAAGATCCGCCAGGCGTTGATCGCTGCCGGCAAGGCCACCGGCGACTACACCGAGCTGGAAGTCGAGGGCTTGTTGCCGGCGGTGCTGGCGCGCTTGGAGGGTATGAGCCGGCTGCATGTCGAGCAGGTCCAGGACCGGGTCGAGCGAGTGTTGATGGACGCCGGTTACTTCAACGCGCTGCGCGCCTACATCGTCTACCGCGAACAGCACGGACGCATGCGCCGCGACCGGCGGACCATGGTCGAGGTCGCGACGTCGATGAACGAGTACCTCAATCGCGAAGACTGGCGCGTCCAGGCCAACGCCAACCAGGGCTATTCCCTCGGCGGCCTGGTGCTCAACGTCTCGGGCAAGGTCACTGCCAACTACTGGCTCGACGAGGTCTACAGCGAAGCCATCGGCCAGGCCCATCGCGAGGCGGATCTGCATGTGCATGACCTTGACATGCTCGCCGGCTACTGCGCCGGCTGGTCGCTGCGCACCCTGTTGCACGAGGGCCTCAACGGCGTGCCGGGACGGGTCGAAGCCGGGCCGCCGAAGCACCTGAGCAGCGCCCTGGGGCAGATGGTCAACTTCCTCGGCACCCTGCAGAACGAATGGGCCGGCGCCCAGGCCTTCAGTTCATTCGACACCTACCTGGCGCCCTACGTGCGCAAGGATCAGTTGCCCTATGACGAAGTGCGCCAGGCCATCCAGGAGTTCATCTACAACCTCAACGTGCCCTCGCGCTGGGGCACCCAGACACCTTTTACCAACCTGACTTTCGACTGGGTCTGCCCGGAGGATTTGCGCGAACAGATCCCGGTAATCGGCGGTGAGGAAATGCCCTTTGCCTATGGCGAACTGCAAGTCGAAATGGACCTGCTCAATCGCGCCTACATCGAAGTGATGCAGGCCGGCGACGCCAAGGGCCGGGTGTTCACTTTTCCGATCCCGACCTACAACATCACCCACGACTTCCCCTGGGATAGCGAAAACGCCGACCGCCTGTTCGAAATGACCGCGCGCTACGGCCTGCCGTACTTCCAGAACTTCCTTAACTCGGACATGCAGCCCAACCAGGTGCGCTCGATGTGCTGCCGCCTGCAGCTGGACGTGCGCGAGTTGCTCAAGCGCGGAGGCGGGTTGTTCGGCTCGGCGGAACAGACCGGTTCGCTGGGGGTGGTGACGATCAACTGCGCGCGCCTGGGTTATCTATTCAAGGGCGACAGCAGCGGTTTGCTGCAGCGCGTGGATGAGCTGATGGAGCTGGCGATGGAGAGCCTGGAGGTCAAGCGCAAGGTGATCCAGCACCACATGGACGCCGGCCTGTACCCCTATACCAAGCGCTACCTGGGCACCTTGCGCAATCACTTCTCGACCATCGGCCTCAACGGCCTGCATGAAATGCTGCGCAATTTCAGCGGCGACGAGGAGGGCATGCACACCGAACAGGGCCGGCACTTCGCCGTGCAGTTGCTGGACCATGTGCGCGCGACCCTCGTGCGTTTCCAGGAAGAAACCGGCCACCTCTACAACCTCGAAGCCACCCCGGCGGAAGGCACCACCTACCGTTTCGCCAGGGAAGATTTGAAGCGCTACCCGGAGATTCTCCAGGCCGGCTGCCGCGAGGCGCCGTACTACACCAACTCTTCGCAGTTGCCGGTGGGCTACACCCAGGACCCGTTCGAGGCCCTGGAACTGCAGGACGAACTGCAGTGCAAATACACCGGCGGCACCGTGCTGCACCTGTACATGGCCGAGCGGATTTCCTCGACCCAGGCCTGCAAGCAACTGGTGCGCAAGGCCCTCGGGCGCTTCCGTCTGCCGTACCTGACCGTGACCCCGACCTTCTCGATCTGCCCGGTCCACGGCTACCTCGCCGGCGAGCACGAGTTCTGCCCGAAATGCGACGAAGCCCTGCTGTTGCAGGCGCAGAAAACCGCCAGTGTCCACTGATTTCGATCCACCCAACCGCAAGGAGCTACACCATGACTGCATCGACAACACTGCCCCAGGCGCAACGTCAACGCTGTGAAGTCTGGACCCGGGTGATGGGCTATCACCGCCCGGTCTCGGCCTTCAACCCGGGCAAACAATCGGAGCACCGCGAGCGCGTACATTTCACTGAAAGCGCGGCGCTGGCCGGGCGCCAATGAGCCGAATGCTCAGGGTCGGGGGCCTGTTGCCCCTGACCACCATCGACTATCCGGGGCTACTCGCCTGTGTGCTGTTTTGCCAGGGGTGCGCCTGGCGTTGTCGTTACTGCCATAACCCGCAACTGATCCCGCCTCGGGGTACCGAGGAAATGGACTGGCTGCGGGTTCTGGCGTTTCTGCAGCGCCGTCAGGATTTGCTCGATGCAGTGGTGTTCAGTGGTGGCGAGCCGACCTTGCAGCACGGCCTGCGGGGTGCCATGGATGAAGTGCGCGAGATGGGTTTTCGCATCGGTTTGCACAGCGCCGGGATCAAGCCGCAGGCGTTCGCCAAGGCGGTGGATGGGGCGGATTGGGTGGGCTTCGACGTCAAGGCGTTGCCTGAAGATACCCAGCTGATTACCCGGGTCGGCGGCAGCGGCGCGGCCAATTGGTGCAGCCTCGATTATCTGCTGGCCAGCGGGGTCGACTATGAATGTCGCACCACGGTGCACTGGCACCTGATCGATCCGACGCGGCTGCTGACCCTGGCCCGGCGTTTAAGCGAGCGTGGGGTCAAGCGCTACGCGGTGCAACTGGTGCGCACCGAGCAGATGTTCGATCCCTTGCTGCCAAGCCTTTCGGTCCATGGGGCAGCGCTACCGGAGTTGTGGCAGGCACTGCGTGAGTTGTTCCCGGTGTTTGTCTTGCGCGGATGACGGGGCAGGGCGATTCAGGCCCAGCCCCAGAACTGCAGCCACCAACCCACACCGATCATGCCAACGGCCAGCAGCAGACAGGCGCTGGCCGCGAGTTGCCGTTGCAAAGGCAGACGCGCGCTGTTCAGACGTTGCCAGCCCAGCAGCAGACTCCAGGCCATCGCCGCCAGCAGCAACGCTGCTCGGGCGGGCTGCACCCAGTCCAGGATCAGGCCTTCATAGCGCAGCAATTTCACCGTGGTCGCCGACAGGCCGAGAAACAGCCCGGCGCCACCCAGGGGTGTGAGTGTCAGGGCCAGCGGCCAATAGAGTGTTCGATCTCCCGCCAAACGCGCCGCCATCCTTGTTATCAGAACCAGCGCGCCGCCGAGCAGCAGCGAACTCAGCCCCAGGTAGGCGACGATGCTGAAACCGTCGAGCCAGCTGAAACTGTCGTTGAGTTGCGGGTAGTGAGTAAGCAGCCACCAGGGCGCGTTATCGCCCAGGGCCCAGAGTTGATCGTGCTCCACCAGCCATTGCGCGAGGCTCTGTTTGAGGGTGATGAACCACGGGCTGACCGTCCACTGGAACGCGCCCATGGCCAAGCCGATCACCCCGAACAGCAGCAGGCGCGCGTCCCAGGGTGAGAGGTTCTGCGCGCTCGCCTGGACAATCTCCTGATTGCTCGAACGGGCGATCAATTGCACCGCCCCGCGTTGCCCGCTGCAGCGTCCGCAGGCGTGGCAGTCGCTGGCGCCGCGCATGCGGCGGATATCCAGCAGCGGCGCGCAATTGGGCGGTGGCAAGCGCGCGGCGGAGTTTTCCAGCCAGCGCTGTTCATCGACCCGAAAATGCACCGGCGCCAGGCGTGCCAGCAGGCCGAACACGCCGCTCACCGGGCACAGGTAGCGGCACCAGATGCGTTTGCCGCGGGCGAACAGAAAACCCACCAGTACCGCCGCCACGGTGGATCCGCCGAGAATCAGCAGCGCCGCCTGGGCGTAGTCGTAGACGCTGATGAGTTGGCCATAGAGGGTGGTCAGGCAGAACGCCAACGTCGGCCAGCCGCCCCAGCGCAACCAGCGCGGCACTCGCAGGCCCTTGCCATGCTGGCTGGCCCACTCGCTGAGTGAGCCTTCGGGGCACAACACGCCGCACCAGAGCCGACCGAACAGCACAATCGACAGCAGCACGAACGGCCACCAGATGCCCCAGAACAGAAACTGCGCGAGCAGGGTCAGGTTATCGAGGATCCGCGCCTGGCTGTCCGGCAGCGGCAGCATCGCCGGGAGTAGCAACAGCACGGCGTAGAACAGCACCACCAGCCATTGCAGCCCACGAATCACTCGCGCGTGCCGGCGCATGCCGTCGCCCAGGCGTTGCAGCCAGCGATTGTGCGCACTCAGCCCAGGCATGGCAGCGGCTCCTCGCGGCGTTGTCGCAGCCAGCCGGCGATCAGCAGCCAGTAACCGAGCCACACCGCCAGGGTCAGGGCGCTGGGAGTCGCCCGATAGCCGGCGAATCCCGCGAGGAAACCGCCGATGCCATGGCTGTCATTGAGCCAATGGCTGCTGTCCCACAGCGCGTCGCCGACGCTGCCGTAGACCCATTCCGGCAGGTTCATGGCCAGCAGTTGACCGCCGATGCGCTCGCTGGCGCTGACCAGCAATGCGGCGCCGAGCATCAGCAGCACGGCTTCGCTGAGGGCGAAGAAACGCCGCCAGGAAATAAACCGTCGACTGCTGTGCAGCAAGACAATGGTCAGCGCCGACAGCACCAGGCCCAACAGCCCGCCAACGGCGAACAGCCCCAGCTCCGGCCCGCGCAACCGCGCCCCGGCGCCATAGAGGAAGACCACGGTTTCACTGCCTTCGCGGCTGACCGCCAGCAGCGCCAGCAGCATCAGGCCCAGGCCACCCCGGCGAGCCAGATGCTGGTCGGCGTGGCGCTGCAGGTCCTGCTTGAGGCTGCGGCCGTGGCGATGCATCCAGCCGACCATCTGCACCATCAGCAAACTGGCGATCAGCGCCATCCCGGCCTGGAACCATTCGTTCAGCGCGCCGCTCATGGCGTCGCCGGCAAACATGATCAGCAGCGCCAGCAGGCCCGAGAGCAACAGCCCCAGCAGCACACCGCTCCAGAGGAATTTACTCAGCCGGTGGCTTTGGCTCTGCTGGCTGATCCAGGCCTGAAGAATACCGATGACCAGCAGCGCCTCGACGCTTTCACGCCAGACGATGAACATTGATTGATTCATGCAAGCTCCGTAGGTCAACGGCTCACTTGGCGAGGATGCCGCCCTCGGGCAGCTGGGGGTTGAACTCGTCGAAGAAGGGGTAGTGACCGGGTTTGAGGGGATGAATGACGACGAAGGTGGTGACCCCGGGCGACAGGACTTTCTCCACCCGCAACGGCGTGCTTTCGAATTCGGCGGGCCCCTGGCCGATGTTTTTCAGGACGATCTTGAAGCGCTGCCCCGCCGGCACTTCGAGCACGGCGGGGGAGAAGTGGCCGTCGTTCAGGCTCAGTTCATAGCTGGGCAATTCGGCCAACGCCGGCAGCGGCAGGGCGGCGGCCAGCAGCAGCCAGGCGATCGGCGGGCGTTTCATTTAATAGCCGCCTTTTTTACCGATGCCGGCGTAGACGAACTCGTAGTGCAGTTCGCAGCGTTCGAACCAGGGCGCGACGCCGGTTTCCTTGTCGGTGTGACGGCCCAGTGAGCCATGGCCGCCGGGTGGCAGCAGGGTGAAGGTCAGTTGGTATTTGCCTGGGCCGAGCAGCTTGACGTTGTCACCGTAGTGCGGCCCGTCGTTGGCGACCATGGCGTGGAAATCGCCCTGGATCTGCTCGTCGCTGCCCTGTTTTTTCAGGTTGAACGAGACGTTGAGGTAAGGCACGAAACTGCCTTCCTGAAAGCCCTGGCGATTGTCGGCGGTGGCGCGGATGTCGGCTTCCAGGTGGACATCGGAATCGGCGGTGGCGCGCATCATCCCCGCCGGTTCCATTTCGATCGGCTGCAAATACACCGCCCCGACTTCCAGCCCCGGGCACAACTGCGGCGCACCGATCGGGTATTCCTTGGCCTGCGCCAGCGGAGTGAGCAGGAACAGGGCGAGTGACAGCGAAAACGCGGTACGCATGGTGGATTCCTGAGACGGCGGAGTGGGAAGCCGAGTCTAGGAAGCTTTGTTGTAAACAATAATGATTGTGATCAAGTTTTGAAGAAATCAGCCGGCCGGGTCTTCCCGCCGCTGAAAGCGTTCGGCGCGCTCCACACTGTGGACCATCTGCTGCGCCGCATGCAGGGTCAGCGGATGTTGGGTGAAACCGGGGCGCGGCGAAATGTACTCGGCCATCTCCCGGGCCACCTCGCGCTGGCGCTCCGAACCCTCGGCCAGCAGCGCGACTACCAGGTTTTCCAGGGCAATCACCCGCACCCGCAGGTGCACCAGTTCGGCGTGGGTCAGGGCCGGTGGGGTGGTAAAGGCCTCGTTGTCGAGGGTGCTGACAATGCCCTGGTCGTCCCAGGTCGACAGCGGCGGCACGGTGTTTGGAGCAGGATTCTTGTTGAGCATCGGGTTATCTCCAGGTGGCGTTTATTCAGGATATACGCGTTGTCGGCTATCGCTAGCAGCGGAGCTCCCACAGAGATCACAAGAACTGCGGTCACAGCGAAACATGTAGGAGCTGGCTTGCCAGCGAAGAACTCAGCGACACCGCGTCATCCAGAATGAACGCGGTGTCTGGGCGTTTTTCGCGAGCGAGCTCGCTCCTACAATGGTGTGTTGTATTGCCGCGGCCACCGCCGGCCTTGTGGTCGACCACAAAACCTGTAGGAGCCAGCCTGCTGGCGATGAGGCCATCAGCTCACACCGCATCAACTTCATCGCTAGCATGCTCCCCCAGAGGTGCTTCCCCAGATTCTTGATTTGCATCAAGGCCGGCAGCACGCGAGAGGATTAGATTGAACCTGCGCCCCTCACTCCCCGGAGATCGGCATGGCCAAGCATTTCCCCGACAACCCCAGCCACCCCGAGCGCATTTGCTGGGGCTGTGACCGCTATTGCCCGGCCAAATCCCTGGCCTGCGGCAACGGTGCCGACCGGACCATGCATCCGGTGGAGGTGTTTGGCGAGGATTGGAATTCACCGAATGATTGGGGCCTGGCCGCAGCCACCTCCGAGCAGGCGGCAGAAGCCCCGTTGATCGTCAAATCCTGAGCGTCGCCCCCGTACATCCTCCCGCCAACATCCCTTCTCGCCATCACCGCTCGGCGTTTCTTTGCATCACCCGTCAGGGATTGGAACAGAAGGGCACGGTGAGTCGGTTTTTGCAGGTGTTGGTGGATCATGCGGGGCGGTATGGTTTGTGAAGAGGTACGTTGCTGAAGGCGGGGGAGCCTGGTTGATGAGCAAGCAACGGATGCGTCAATAATTAAACTGTTCGTAATGCCGGACATCCATAGGAATTAATTTGTCTCTCGCCTCATTCACTTCATAAAACTTCCCGTTGGCAAAAAAGTACATTTTACTTCTATTTGAAAAGTAGAACATGTCAGGTGATGCCATGCCACGAAATACCGTCGCGCCGCGATGAGGAATCAAGAGAACTACGTCCCGACCAATCCATCCCAGTACGCCAAACGCCATGTCGAGCTCTGATAATCTTTCGATGTTTCTAGCAGGAGTACATGTAAGTTCGTGCCCTGGGCAACGGATGGGTTTTAAAGCTGCGAATCCGCTTAAGTCAACATATGGACTTTTCGTCCCATGGAAAAATAATGATCCCCCACTATGGGCAATATTGAAATTTCCCCCTCTCGGATCCTCGCCGAAGGGGAAGATGAGCGAAATATTTTTCGGATCTGCCCCATTAAGCTTGTATCTTTGAAAATAGACAAATTCATTGTCTTTCGCATAACTCGACAGATGCCTTTTTTGCCAGTCAGATTTTAATCCCCCATGAACTTCTAAAGGTTTTAATGTTGGTGAGAATTTCGCGACTTTTCGAAGGATACGCTGTTCGACATGATCAACTTGATAGCCCCTTCTATCTGCCGTTAAACAACGCCAAGATGTCAAGTTGTGAAAAAAGCTGCCATTCCAAATTGGCAAGGCTTCTGTTTGTACTCGGTTTTTTCAATCCAATACACCTGTCCTCGCTTGACTACATAGTTACTGAAAAGATAGCGCAAATTCTTGGTACACCTACCTTCCGACTCATCGGTAATCTCAATGCATATATTTTTACTCGGAACTTGTTCCTCGGGTGATTGCGAACTGGCGAAAGCACCGCCAGCGCAACCCATTGACAACGCACCAAGCACGATGCCAACACAAGCATTAAATTTCATTGGATGGTTTCCATTTGACAGTTGTCTTCCGTAGTTAAATTCAGATGTCCTCGCCCCTATTTATCCGAGCAGCTTCCAACCCGGGTAGATAAGGGTGGGGGTTTTCTGCGGGGACAGCGGCCACATGCGTGTGCGGTAGTAAGAGCAGGCCACGGGCGGCAGGATCTCGCCTTGTTTGAAGTAACGCGTGTCGGGGTGCACATCCAGGATGTAGCGCTCATAGTTGAACGAATCGACCGTCCAATACCCGCTTTCCGGGCAGGCTGAACCGGCGGTGCAGGTCGGTCCGTGAAAACTCGCGTCGCGCAAAGCGGGGGAGCCCGGCATAGGTTTGCCGGTGGCTGGGTCGAGGACCATGGCTTTGGCCAGTTGCTGGATCAGCGCCGGGCTGGGTTTTTCCGGGGGGATGTTGGCAAGGCGTTCTTCAAGCCATTGCAGTTTGCCGTCCCATGCGGGGAGTTTGGCGGGTGGAAGGGGGAGGATTTCGTTGAGTTCCGGGACTTTGGGATTGGCGTAGGAATAGCCATAGAGTACTTTCCAGATCTTCTCGTAACGTTCGGCACGTTCGAGATCTTCCGTTTGAGCGAGGTAATGCAACTGATCATCTGGCTTAGGGCCTAGAAAACTTTTAGCCAGGAAAGAAGCAGCGGTACTATCACCGGCCTCAACGCCTAACTGAAAGGCTTCCGTTGCCTCTTGATATTGTCCATCAGTCGATAGGTGAACACCCAACACTCTTGCTGCTATGCCGTGACCTTGTGTGGCGGCACATTCGCGCATTGATAAGGCTACTGTTGGTGCAATACTGATTGGAGCCAACTTCTCGGCTATGTCGTACTGAGCCTGGGCATTGCCCTCATCAGCGGCTTTTCGGAAGTAACGCAAGGCCATCTCCGGATCCTCTTGCAGGCCGGCCGACCCCTGTTTCAAGAAAATCCCCACGAAGTAGTAACCCGTCGCGACATTGTTATCGATCAATTGCTGACTGAGGCGCAGGTGCTCTTGACCCCGTAAGCGGAAATCCCCGCGCATCGAACCATTCTGCAGATTGATATTGGCCTTGAAGTGACTGTTTTCTGCAGCAATGCGATACAAACGCTCAATCTCGGTATCAACAGTTTTATCTTGCTTGAGCACGTTGTTTTTTTGCAGCCAGCGAGCGTACTGGAACAGCACATCAGCTTCGGCAGAGGCAGCGGGAATCTGTTCATGGGTGCAGGTGAAATCCAGCTTGGCCTTGATTTCGGTCAGTGAGTTCAAGGGTGTCTCCTTGGTCGAAGTCGCAGAAGAGGTGCTGCTGTCACAGGCGACTAGCAGCAGGCAGGAAAGCAATAGGAACCGGCGCATCAGTCGAGGTCCGACAGGATGGCTTCGTCGTAATAAAATTCGACGAGTGGGGCATAGGGAGCCTGCTCCCTGGATTGAAGAACTTTGTTCTTATTGATGATTTTCTGCCACGCATCAAACGCCGCCCCGGCATCGTCCTGTACCCCCAAGCCATTGGTATGCAGATCCCACAACCGCCTGCGTAACGCCTGGGTCACACTCGCCCACTCATGGGCAATGTTCATCTCGCTGTCGACCTGCATGCTGCGGGTGTTGATGTTGGCCGAGCCGTGGGTGGTGAAGACGTCGTCGACGATCATCAATTTGGAGTGGATGTACACCGGCATCCAGGGTTTTCCGGCGGGCGAATCGGGCGCCACCAGCGAGCACACATGGACGTTCAGGCCCGGGATTTTGGGTTTTTCTTTGAAGGTTTCTTTCTCGATTGCTTTGATTTTTTCTTCGAGATCGGCCATCCGCCAGCGGTTGTTGTTGGCCGCCTCCTCCCGAGCCTTCCAGGCCTTGAGGCTGCTCTCGCCGTCGGTGGCGGCATCGGTCAAGGTGGTGAGGGCGATCAAGGCCCTGCGTTCCAGCAACTCACCCAGAGTGGGTGCTTCTACTGCGGCCTGGGCTTTTGCCTGTTCGATGCGGCGCAGTTTTGTGACCTTGGGCATGGTGTCGCCGCGCCCCAGGCTTTCGAGCATGCGCTGGGTGTTGACCGTGCCCTTGCCGATACCGTCATCGGTGGCGTTGGTGATCACGAACAGGTGCAAGGCACCATGCAGGCCGGGATCGCGCCCGTCCAGCGTCTGTTTGGCAGCGTTGTGCTTGATCAGGTCGGCCAGCGGTGGCCACCGGAAGTACTGGTTTTCGATGTAGATGAACTGGGTCGCATTGTTGGCGGTTTGCAGATAGAGCCGCTCGATGTCGCGCTTGCCTTCCTGGGGCTGGGTGCGCAGCAGTTGCGCCAACTGGCGGGTCACGCCGGGCTTTAAATGCAATTGCGGGCCAATGAGTTTGGCCTGGCGCAGGATGAACAGGTCTTCTGTGGTTTCCTTGCGCCAGGCAATGGCGAAGTTGTGGTGCAGGTGTTCGAGGATCGGGCCGCTGATCTGGCATGAAATGTCCTGACGCGGAGTGGCACCGCGCGGGCCAGCATCGGGCGCGGGTTTTTCTTTGCCTGAACGTCGCAGGGCCGAGTGCTGGTTGGTGTCCCAATACTCGTCGAGCATGTTGTGACCCATTACAAAGCCGATAGCGCTGTCGGGCAGTTCGTAGTCGACAATTACCGTCTTCTGATGGTGGGTCGCGGTGGTGGTCAATATCGCCAGCGTCGCGGGACTTAACTGCGGGTCGAGGCTTTTGTACTTCGCCTGGTGGGCAATTTCCGTCCTCTCGCTGAGGTTGAATCCACGGCTGACGAACACCGGCACATTGCGCGCCATGAGCATCGCCGGTGCCAGGTGGTCGCTGTGGGCACATCGGGAAAACCACTGGCGGTCGAAGGCGTATTGCTCATCCGAAGAAGGTTGCAGCTTCCGGTCGTAGAATCGGTAAGGGCCCTTGCCGGGCAGATTGGCCTCCCCGGCATAACCTGCACTGTTGAATGGCATCTCCCAGCCCAGCAGCCGCACCTCAACCCCTTTGCTGGCTTTTTCCATCAACAAGTCGCCGATGCACGGCGCCTTGCCATCGCGGATAAAAAACATCGAGGGCTGGAAGCCCCAGCAGATGATGTCCACCGACTTCTTCGCCTGGGCGATGGCCAGGTGCACGGCGCGAAAGGCTTCCTCGCCATTGATCAGCGGTTCATAGGTGGCCTCCAGCGGATGGTATTCGGTGCGCTGCACGTACCAAGGGGCGGTGCAGGTCGCGGTCTGGGTGTGCTGCAAGGCGATGGGCACGATGATGTCGGCTTGGCTCATGGGTTTTTACCTTCCTGGTCGCTGTGGGGGTTCAGCACCGCTTCGTAGCGATCGCGGTGATCCGTGTGGGAGGAGGGCGCGGCGTATTCGTCATCGCTGACCTGGCCGGGGTGGTTTTGCAGCCCGGCATTGGCCAGGTGCGCTTGCTCGGGATTGCGGTACTCGGTGGGCACCGGCACGCCGAAGGACACGCCATTGCTCAACACCATGCGGTAGCTGCGGGTGACCACTTGATGGTCGATGAGCACCGAGCCGCTGTCGTCAAGGACCCCGCGTTGCAGCTCCGCACCATCGGCGTACAGCGTGTAAGGCATGCCTTCCCAACCCCGACCAGATGCATTGGGCACACGCGGCACGCTGAGCCGCACCTGCTGCTGTTGGGACAGGCTTTTTGGGTAGTCCGGATGGGTCGCTTTGATGCTCGCCGGGCCGGTGAAGAACTGCCTCGCCGATTTCACCCGATAATCCCCCACCGTCCCCGACTCGATGCCGCACTCATCCAGGGTGATGTAGCTACCGCCGGCATTCAGGGTGATTTTCTTTTTCGCGGTGATGCGGATTTCGTCTTCGCTGCTGCTGATCTCCAGGCCGTGGCGGGCGATCAGTTGCAGGCGGTCGTTTTGTGCCTGAATCTGCACCGGGCCCTGGTTGGCAATCAGCTTGATCCCGAGCTTGCGCACGAACAGGCTCAGGCCTTCGCCGACGCCGATAAACAGGCGCTTGACCACGCTGAGATCGGCCTCGCCACCGGCGTTGAGCATGAGGTTGTGCTGGGCCGCCAGTTGCAGGTGTTGGCCGCTGGTGAGGGCGATGCCCTTGGGCGCGCTGAGCAGCACGACTTGTGATTGCAGTTGTTTGAGGTCTTCGCGCAGCAGCTTCAGTTGTGCGCTGACATCCGCCGGATCGGCGCTGGCGGCCTGGGCGTCGACCGAGAGTTTTTGCAACTGTTCGCCGGCCTGTTGCAGGCGCTCCACGGCGCTGTCCATTTCCAGCACCGGGCCTTGCGCCTTGGGCTGCGCATCCGCACTGATAAAGATCCCCTTGCCGGCCCGAATCACCCCCCAATCATCGGTCCTCAGCTCAACCCCTTCCCCGCGCTTCTGTTTCTTGGCAT
>NZ_JALJRO010000037.1:0-16025 GCF_024519635.1 Pseudomonas sp. Pse1 | reverse complement strand
CGATGGACGTCAACCACAACGCGTGCATCCAGAATGCACGCAGCGGTCTCAGGTTTTTCGCGAGCAGGCTCGCTCCCACAGGGGGTGAACGGCGCAAACAATCAGGTCGGCTGGCAGGCCGCCTCGTTCGTCGTTACCACTCAACAGGCCGAGCGTTAGCTCGCCTGCCGCTTTTGATCTTGATTCACAGGCCCCGTCGGGAGGCTGAGCGCAGGTATTCATCCGCGGGGAGCGCGTAGCGCGCTGCGGCGCAGCCGCAGTCATCGAGAGGAGGTGCCAGCGAAGCCAACCGGAGGCGATGACCCACGGATGGATACTGGAGCGAAGGGACCCCGAGCCTAGGCGAGGGGCCGGACGTTGGGGCAAAGCCTTTTGGTTCCTTTTCGGCGTTTGGAAAAGGGACTCGCCGTAAGGGCGAAACCATAGGTGGCCGTTACCGCAGGAATGGATATGTACACCGGAATTAAGCCATCGCTGCGATGCGGCGGCCCGACAGGCCAGCTCTCACTGTTGAGCGAGCGCTCACAAGACTTAAGCTCACCCCCCACTCATATTCATAAACCGCACCACCTGCACCTCCCCCTGCGGATTGAAATCATGCCGCAGCGGCTTACCACGCAAGGCTTTGTGGATCGCCTTGATCACCGGCTGATCATCCAGCGGGTAACGCCGCAACAGCCCACGCAAGTCGAGGGCATTATCCTGGCCGAGGCACAGCAGCAACTTACCTTCGACCGTCATCCGCACCCGATTGCAGCTGGCGCAGAAGTTGTGGCTGTTGGGTGAGATGAAACCGATGCGGGTCTCGGGGTGTTGTGCCAGGCGCACGTAGCGCGCCGGGCCGCCGCTGTTTTCGGTGCTGTCGAGCAAGCTGTGGCGGGTGGCGATCAGCGCCCGGACTTCATCGCTGGAACAAAAGGATTCACCCCGGGAACGACCCACATCGCCCAGCGGCATCTCCTCGATAAAGCTGATATCGATGCCCTGGTCGATGGCGTACTGCACCAGCGCCGGCACTTCGTCGAAGTTGCGGCCTTTCATCACCACGCAGTTGAGCTTGATCCGCTCGAACCCGGCCTCCCGCGCCGCTTCGATGCCGTTGAGCACCTGGGCCAGATCACCGTTGCGGGTGATCGCGCGAAATTTCTCCGGATCGAGGCTGTCGAGGCTGATGTTCATGCGCTTGACCCCGGCCTGCACCAGGGGCCGCGCCAGGCGCCCCAGTTGCGAGCCGTTGCTGGTCATCACCAGTTCGCGCAGGCCCGGCAAGGCTGCGATGTTGCGACACAGGTCGACGATGCCCGGACGGATCAGCGGCTCGCCGCCGGTGAGGCGGATCTTGCGCACGCCCATGCCGACGAACAGCGTCGCCAGGCGCTGCAACTCTTCCAGGGTGAGCACCTGCTGACGGGGCAGGAAGGTCATGTTTTTCGCCATGCAATACACACAGCGAAAATCACAACGATCCGTCACCGACATCCGCAGATAATCGATTTGCCGCCCAATTCCATCCAGCATCACAGCGTCCATCACAGCTCCCGGTTTTCTTACTGCACCAGCGGTGAGTCGGCGCCCTGCAGGCGAATGCCGCGAATATCGGCCGCGCCAATCAGGGTTTGCAGGTACTGCACCAGGGCTTTTTGCCAGACGCCCTGCTGCAACTGCGTGCGAATCGCCGTCGCCACCGCCTCATACGGCAAAGGCTGGCCGTCGATGCGCTGGTCGACACTGATCACGTGCCAGCCATAACGACTTTCCAGCGGTTTGGCCGCCAGCCCTGCCTGCAAGGTGAACAGCTGACGCTCCAGCTCAGGCACTGTCTGGCCCTTACTGATCTGCCCCAGCGAACCGCCCTGGGCCTTCGACGGACAGGCCGAATACTTCTCGGCCAGCTCGGCAAAGCTGTCGGGGAAATCCGCCAGCCGTTGCAACAGCACTTCCGCCTGATCGTGGGCCATGCCCCGCGCCTCGGCATCATCCGGCGCGCATTCGAGCAGGATGTGCCGCACCGCCAGCAACGGCGCGCTGTGAAAACGCGCACGGTTGTTTTCGAAGAAGCGCAGGCAGGTTGGCTCGTCGCATTCCGGCACCTGCACTTCACGTTCGAGCAGCAAGCGGGTCGCCGCCTCCTCTTCGTTCTCGCCGGCGCCAATCTCCAGGGACACGCCGAGCTCGGCCACCCGCTGCTGCAACAGCTCGCGGATCACCAGCGCGCTGGCGGCCTGGTACACCGCCTCCTCGCGGCTGTCAGCCGGGTGATACTGCAGCTCCTGGGCCATTGCCTCGGGGCTGATCGAGACTTCGTTGACGCTGATGATCGGCCATTCCTGCTCACTGCTGGCGATCAACTGCGCGGGTGTCTCGGGTTCGACCGCTAAGGCTTCGAACTGCGCCACAACCACTGGCTCAACGACCGGCGCAAGCGCCTCGGCCTTGGCCGAAGAACCGCAACCACCGCTGCCGCCGTTACCGCCGCCACATCCACATCCACCTGACATGATGTTCTCCTCAGAATTTCTGCCGAACGATTTGATAACGACGTCCCAGGTACCAGATCGGCGCGCTGACGATGTGCACCAAGCGGGTGAACGGGAACAGCACGAACAGGGTCAAGCCAAGAAACACGTGGAGCTTGTAGACCAGGCCCACCTCGGCGATCGATTGCGCCGCCTCGATCGGCCGCAGCAGCACCACGTTCTGCGCCCAGTCAGCAAGCATCACCATCACCGAGCCGTCCATGTGCGAGGTCGAGGCGACGATAGTCAGCAGGCCGAGCACCAACTGCGCCAGCAGCACCAGCAGGATCAGGATGTCCGAAGTACTGGACGTGGCCCGCACCCGAGGGTCGCTGAGACGGCGGTTGACCAGCATCAGCAAGCCGATCAGGCACAGCAGGCCGAAGAAGCCGCCGGACACCATCGCCAGCAACTGCTTGTGCTCGGTGCTGATCACGTGGTGATAGACCGAGGCCGGGGTCAGCAGGCCGACAAAGTGTCCGGCCAGCACGAACAGCACGCCGATGTGGAAGAAGTTGCTTGCCACACGCATTCCGCGACCGCTGAGCATCTGGCTGGACCCGGCCTTCCAGGTGTACTGCGACAGGTCGAACCGGGCCCAGCTGCCGATCAGGCAAATCGCCAGGGCGACATAGGGATAAATCCCGAACGCCAACAGATTCCACTTAGACATTGCGTGCCTCCTTGGCCGGCGCGGCGGCCAGCCCTTCATGCTGAAAATCCACCCAGTGCAACGGCACCGCGCTTTCTTCCCGGGCCTTGCCCGGGGCGCTTGGCAGCGAACTGCAACGGTCCTGCTGCTCGGCCTTGAGGAAGTCCACGGCCTCCTCTTCCCAGATCTTGTCGAGGGCTTCGAGGGAGTCGTCGCGCACCTCGGCGGCCACTTGCTCGCGCAAATCGGCCACCGCCTGATGAGGCTCGGCGCCGGCAATCTGCAGCAGCGCGCGGAAGCAGCTGGCGTAGGCGCTTTCACGCTCCTCCAGACGCGCCGCGAGCAACGCCAGCAAGTGCGAAATATCCGCCAGGCCCTCGCGGGCATCGAGGTCGTCGCAGGTCGAGAGGTATTCCAGGTACAGCGGGATGTAGTCCGGCAGCTCCTTGACGCCGATGGCGAAACCGGCGGCGTCGTACTGGGCCATCATGTCGACCATGGCCTGGCCACGGTCGCGGGACTCGCCGTGCACGTGTTCGAACAGCAGCAACGACAGCGCGCGGCCACGGCCGAACAGCGCACCGTAGTGCTCCTGGCCATCCATCAAGTCGTTGCCGCAGATCAGCTCGAGCAACTCGAACAAGGCGCCGCGCTGTTTCGGGCTGATTTCCCGCGACTGCAGAATCGCTTGCTCGAGTTCGTCACGGCCAGTGACCAGGTGTTCGGTCGGGTAATCGAGCAACAGCGAAATCACTTTAAGAATTTGCATGCTCAGTCCTCCCACAACTGTACGGTTTTCAGAACGTCGCGGCGGTTGGCTTTCTTCGCGCCGAACATGTTGGTGTCGGAAGCGCCGCTGCAACCACTGCCGAAGCTGAAACCACAACCGGAGCGTTCGGCGAAGGCGTCGCTCATGGCGTCTTCACGGTGGGCACTCGGCACCACGAAGCGGTCTTCGTAGTTGGCGATGGCCAGGTAGCGGTACATCTCCTCGACCTGTTCCACGCTCAAGCCGACATCCTTGAGCACTTGCAGATCCTGCAGGCCATCGACCTGCTCGGAGCGTTTGTAGGCACGCATCGCCAGCAAGCGTTTCAGCGCGCGCTTGACCGGTTTTTCATCGCCGGCGGTCAGCAGGTTGGCCAGGTAGCGCAGCGGAATACGCAGGCTGTCGACGTCCGGGATCACCCCGTTCATGCCGACGGTGCCGGCCTCGGCAGCGTTCTGGATCGGCGACAGGGGCGGCACGTACCAGACCATTGGCAAGGTGCGGTATTCCGGGTGCAGCGGCAGTGCGAGTTTCCAGTCGACGGCCATTTTGTACACCGGCGAACGCTGGGCGGAGTCGATCACCGACTGCGGTACGCCGTCTTTCAGGGCCTGGCGAATCACTGCCGGGTCGTTCGGGTCGAGGAAGATCTCCAGTTGCTTCTCATAGAGGTCGTGCTCGTTGGCGGTGCTCGCCACTTCGCTGATGCGGTCGGCGTCGTAAAGCAGTACGCCGAGGTAGCGAATACGTCCGACGCAGGTTTCCGAACAGACGGTGGGCATGCCGGCTTCGATCCGTGGGTAGCAGAAAATGCACTTCTCGGATTTACCGCTCTTCCAGTTGAAGTAGATTTTCTTGTACGGGCAGCCGCTGATGCACATCCGCCAGCCGCGGCATTTCTCCTGGTCGATCAGGACAATGCCGTCCTCTTCACGCTTGTAGATCGCGCCGCTCGGGCAGGACGCCGCGCACGCCGGGTTGAGGCAGTGCTCGCAGAGGCGCGGCAGGTACATCATGAAAGTGTTTTCGTACTCGCCGTAGATGTCCGCCTGGATCTTGTCGAAGTTTTTGTCCTTGCGACGCTTGGCGAACTCGGTGCCGAGAATTTCTTCCCAGTTCGGGCCCCACTCGATTTTCTGCATGCGCTTGCCGGAGATCACCGAACGTGGCCGCGCGGTCGGCTGGTGCTCGCCCAGCGGTGCGGTGTGCAGGTGCTGGTAGTCGAAGTCGAACGGCTCGTAGTAGTCGTCGATGCTCGGCAGATCAGGGTTGGCGAAGATGTTCGCCAGCACCCGGAACTTGCCGCCGATGCGCGGGTTGATGCTGCCGTTGGCATTGCGCACCCAACCGCCCTTCCACTTGTCCTGGTTTTCCCATTCTTTCGGGTAACCAATACCAGGCTTGCTTTCAACGTTGTTGAACCAGGCGTATTCCATGCCTTCGCGGCTGGTCCAGACGTTTTTGCAGGTGATCGAGCAGGTGTGGCAGCCGATGCATTTGTCCAGGTTCAGGACCATGCCGATTTGTGAGCGAATCTTCATCTCAGTTCTCCTCGATATCGGTCGGCAACGGACGCGGCAGGTCATCGCCGGTTGAGCCATCGAGCCAGTCAATTTTCGACATTTTGCGCACTACGACGAACTCGTCGCGGTTGCAGCCGACGGTGCCGTAGTAGTTGAAACCGTAGGCCTGCTGGGCATAGCCGCCGATCATGTGGGTCGGTTTGAGCACCACGCGGGTCACCGAGTTATGGTGGCCGCCACGGGTCTTGGTGGTCTCAGAGCCGGGCACGTTCACGATCCGCTCCTGGGCGTGGTACATCATCACCATGCCGTCCTTGACCCGCTGGCTGACCACCGCCCGGGCGGTCAATGCGCCGTTGGCGTTGAAGCACTCGATCCAATCGTTGTCCTCGATGTTGGCGCGCTTGGCGTCGTTCTCCGAGAGCCAGACAATCGGTCCGCCACGGCTCAGGGTGAGCATCAGCAGGTTGTCGCTGTAGGTGCTGTGGATGCCCCATTTCTGGTGCGGAGTGATCCAGTTCAGGACGATTTCGGTCTCGCCGTTGCTGCGTTTGCCTTTGACGCCCTCGATGGTCCGGGTGTTGACCGGTGGCCGATAGCTCATCAATTGCTCGCCGAACGCCTGCATCCACGGGTGATCCTGGTAGAACTGCTGGCGGCCGGTGATGGTGCGCCATGGGATGTTCTCGTGAACGTTGGTGTAGCCGGCGTTGTAGCTGACGTGATCGTCTTCGAGCCCCGACCAGGTCGGGCTGGAGATGATCTTGCGCGGCTGTGCCTGGATGTCGCGGAAGCGAATCGCTTCGTGAGCCTTGGACAGCGCCAGGTGGCTGTGGTCGATGCCGGTGAATTCCGACAGCGCCGCCCACGCCTTGACCGCGACCTGGCCGTTGGTTTCCGGGGCCAGGGAGAGGATCACTTCGGCGGCGTCGATGGCGCTGTCGATTTTTGGCCGGCCTTTGCTGATCCCGGCGGCGGTTTCGTGGTGGTTGAGTTCGCCGAGGAATTTCACTTCATCCTCGGTGTTCCAGTTGATGCCCTTGCCGCCGTTGCCTTGTTTTTCGAGGATCGGGCCGAGCGAGGTGAACTGCTTGTAGATGTTCGGGTAGTCGCGCTCGACCACTTGCAGGTTCGGCGCGTTTTTGCCCGGTTGCGGAGCGACGCCGGCGCTTTTCCAGTCGGTGCCGCCGAAGGGTTGCGCCAGTTCGCCGACGCTGTCGTGCATCAGCGGAACGGTGAGCAGGTCTTTCTCCACACCCAGGTGCCCCTCGGACATGGCCGAGAAGGCTTTGGCGATGCCTTTGTAGATTTCCCAGTCGGAACGGGATTCCCACGCCGGGTCGATGGCCGCCGACAAGGGGTGGATGAACGGGTGCATGTCCGAGGTGTTCATGTCGTCTTTTTCGTACCAGGTAGCGGTCGGCAGGACGATGTCGGAGTACATGCAGGTCGAGGACATGCGGAAGTCCAGGGTGGTCACCAGGTCGAGCTTGCCGATGGCGCCTTCGTCGACCCATTCCGCCTCTTGCGGCTTGCAGTCGCCGGTCTTGCCAAGGTCTTCGTTCATCACCCCGTTCTTGGTGCCGAGCAGGTACTTGAGCATGTACTCGTGGCCCTTGCCCGAGGAGCCCAGCAGGTTGGAGCGCCAGATGAACATGTTGCGCGGGAAGTTCACCGGACTGTCCGGCTGTTCGCAGGCAAAGCGCAGCGAGCCGTCCTGCAGCGACTTGACCACGTAGTCCTTGGGTTCCATGCCGGCCGCCGCCGCGTCGCGGCAGATGTGCAGCGGGTTGGTGTTGAGTTGCGGCGCACTCGGCAACCAGCCGGCGCGTTCGGCGCGGATGTTGTAGTCCAGCGCGTGTTCGGGGAACTGGGATTTATCGGCCAACGGCGAGAGAACATCGTGCATGTTCATTTTCTCGTGGCGCCATTGCGAGCTGTGGGCATAGAAGAAGCTGGTGCCGTTCATTTGCCGCGATGGACGGTTCCAGTCCAGGCCGAACGCCAGGGGCAGCCAGCCGCACTGCGGACGCAGTTTTTCCTGGCCGACGTAGTGCGCCCAGCCGCCACCGGTCTGGCCGACGCAACCGCAGAGCATGAGCATGTTGATCAGCCCACGGTAGTTCATGTCCATGTGGTACCAGTGGTTCATCGCCGCGCCGACGATGATCATCGAGCGACCACGGGTCTTGTCGGCGTTGTCGGCGAACTCACGGGCAATCTGGATGGCTTTTTCACGGCTGACGCCGGTGATTTTTTCCTGCCAGGCCGGGGTGCCGGGCACCGAGGCGTCGTTGTAGTCCTTGGCGACGTTGTCGCCACCCAGGCCACGGTCGATCGCCAGGTTGGCGGCGGACAGGTCGAACACTGTCGCGACCTTGGCCACGCTGCCGTCGGCCAGGGTCAGGCTGTGCACCGGCACCCGGCGAAATTGCACGGCATCACCGGCAACATGCTGGAAGTAGTCGTGGGCTTCGCCGGCGAAATACGGGAAGGCCACTTCGGCGACGTCTTCACCGATCAGGCTGAGCTTGAGGTCGATCTCGCGGCCTTCGCCGCCTTCACGGGGCAGGATGTTCCACTTGCCCTTCTCGCCCCAGCGATAACCGATCGAACCTTGTGGCGACACCAGTTCGCCGTAGGCATCGAGGGCGATGGTTTTCCATTCCGGGTTGTTGTCCTGGCCGAGGTTGTCAGTCAGGTCGCTGGCGCGCAGGAAGCGGTCAGGCTGGTAGCCGGCATCGCCCATGGGCTTGAGCAGCACCAGCACCGGCAAGTCGGTGTAGCGCTTGGCGTAGTCGGTGAAATAGGCGCTCGGCTTGTCGAGGTGGAATTCCTTGAAGATCACATGGTTGAAGGCCTGGGCCAGTGCGGCGTCGGTGCCCTGTTTCGGGTTGAGCCAGAGGTCGGTGAGCTTGGCGACTTCCGAATAGTCCGGGGTGATCGATACAGTCTTGGTGCCCTTGTAACGAACTTCGGTGAAGAAGTGCGCATCCGGCGTACGGGTCTGCGGGACGTTGGAGCCCCAGGCAATGATGTAGTTGGAGTTGTACCAGTCGGCCGATTCCGGCACGTCGGTCTGCTCGCCCCAGACCATCGGCGAGGCCGGTGGCAGGTCGCAGTACCAGTCGTAGAAGCTCAGGCAGGCGCCGCCGATCAGCGACAGGTAACGGGCGCCGGCCGCGTAGCTGACCATCGACATGGCCGGGATCGGCGAGAAGCCAACGATGCGGTCCGGGCCATATTGCTTGATGGTGTAGACGTTGGACGCCGCGATGATCTCGTTGGCTTCGTCCCAGCTGGAACGAATGAAACCACCCATGCCGCGCTTGCTTTTATACGAGTCGGCCTTGGCCTTGTTCTCGACAATGCTCGCCCAGGCCTCGACCGGCGCCAGGGTCCGCCGTGCCTCGCGCCACAATTTCAGCAGCGGCTTGCGGATTTTCGGATACTTGAGGCGGTTGGCGCTGTAGATGTACCAGCTGTAGCTGGCGCCACGCGGGCAGCCACGAGGCTCGTGGTTGGGCAGGTCGTTACGGGTGCGCGGGTAGTCGGTCTGCTGGGTTTCCCAGGTGATCAGGCCGTTCTTCACGTAGATTTTCCACGAGCACGAACCGGTGCAGTTCACCCCGTGGGTCGAGCGCACGATCTTGTCATACTGCCAGCGCGAGCGGTAGACGTTCTCCCAGTCGCGGGACTCTTTGCGAGTCTCGCCATGGCCTTCGGAAAACTCGTTTTGCTTGCGGTTGAAAAACCGCAGTTGATCCAGTAAATGACTCACGGTGTAGTCCTCTCAGGCTTGCTGCGGGGTTCTGCGCCCCGCCCACGCAATGGTTGGATTCAGGTCGTCTCAGCAGGGTGTCGCGGCGCCTTTGCGCGCGTACCACCACCAGGTCACGAGGATGCAGCTCAGGTAAAAGCCGACGAACATGTAGAAGGCCATCGCCGGGCTGCCGGTGAGCGCCATTGACGAGCCGAAGGTCTTGGGAATGAAGAACGCACCGAAGGCGCCCATGGCCGAACTGAAGCCGAGCACGGCGGCCGACTCTTTACCGGCATCTTTCAGCGCCTGTTCGCGCACCGCGGCGGATTTGCCGGCGGCGGCTTTTTCATGCTGGGTGCGGAAGATCACCGGGATCATGCGGAAGGTGGAGCCGTTGCCGATGCCGGTGGTGATGAACAGCAGCATGAACATGCCGAGGAAGCCGTAGAAGTTGCCGCCCTTGCCGTCCTGTGGCAGGAAGTGCATGACCGCGAAGACCATCACGATCATCGCCACGAAGTTCCACAGGGTCACTCGCGCACCACCGAGCTTGTCCGCCAGCCAGCCGCCCAATGGGCGTACCAGGGCACCCACCAGTGGGCCGAGGAAGGCGAATTTCAGGGCGATGACGTCCGGGAACGAAGTCTTGATCAGCATCGGGAAGGCAGCAGAGAAGCCGATGAACGAGCCGAAGGTCGCCAGGTACAGCCAGCACATCAGCCAGTTGTGCTTGCGCTTGAAGATCACCGCCTGCTCGCTGAACGAGGCACGGGCGCTGGACAGATCATTCATGCCGAACCAGGCCAGCAGGGTCACCAGGATGATGAACGGGACCCAGATGAAGCCGGCGTTCTGCAGCCAGAGTTGAGTGCCGTCCGGCAGCACCTGGGCGTTGCCGCCGAGGAAGCCGAACACGCCGAAGGTGATCACCAGCGGCACGCAGAACTGCATCACCGAGACCCCGAGGTTACCCAGGCCGGCGTTCAACCCGAGCGCCGTGCCCTGCTGCGACTTCGGATAGAAGAAGCTGATGTTGGACATGCTCGAGGCGAAGTTGCCACCGCCGAAACCGCAGAGCAAGGCGATGATCACGAACACGCTGTAGGAGGTGCTGGTGTCCTGCACCGCGAAGCCCATCCAGATCGACGGGATCAGCAGCGACGCGGTGCTCAGGGCGGTCCAGCGACGGCCACCGAAAATCGGCACCATGAACGAGTAGAACACTCGCAAGGTAGCGCCGGACAACCCCGGCAGCGCTGCCAGCCAGAACAACTGGTCGGTGGTGAACGTAAAGCCGATGGCGTTCAAGCGCACGATCACCGTGCTCCAGACCATCCACACAGCGAAGGCCAACAGCAGCGCCGGGATCGAAATCCACAGGTTGCGCGTGGCGGTCTGTTTGCCGCTTTTGCCCCAGAACGCTGGGTCCTCGGGGCGCCAGTCATGAATGACCGGGCCTTTGTCAGGCTTTTGCAGAACGGACATGGTTGTCTCCTTGGGCAATGCTGGAATTCGGGGTCGACGCTTTACCGAGCAGCGGGCGTTTGCGCACTTCGCTGAGGTACATCCAGATCAGGGACACCCAGACCACGCCGTACAGCAACATGAAGCAGGACGAGCGCACGCCGGTAAGGTCGACCAGGGCGCCGAACATGATCGGCAGCACGAACCCGCCGAGGCCGCCGGCCAGGCCGACGATGCCGGACACCGCGCCCATGTTGGTCGGGTAGTCGTTGGCGATGTATTTGAAGACCGAGGCCTTGCCGAACGCGAAGGCGATGCCCATGACGAACAGCAGCACGGTGAACAGCACGGGGTTGAGGCCGAGGTGGAAATCCACCGGGCCATTGATGGTCTGCACTTGCAGTTGGGTCTGTGGGTAGGAGAGCAGGAACAGACAGATCCAGCTGACCCACAGCACCCACCAGGTCACGCTCTGCGCGCCCCAGCGATCCGACATCCAGCCGCCCACCGCACGCAGCACGCCGCCGGGCAGGGAGAAACAGGCCGCCAGCAGCGCCGCGCTTTGCAGGCTGAAGCCGTATTCCTGGACGTAGTACTTGGTCATCCACAACGCCAGGGCGACATAGCCGCCGAAGACAATCGAGTAGTACTGGCAGTAGCGCCACACCGCCGGATCCTTCAGCGAGCTCAACTGCTCACGCAGGCTGGCGCCCGAGGCGCTGCGGTGGGATTTGTTGTCGGCACTGAGGAACCAGAA
Source organism: Pseudomonas sp. Pse1 (assembly GCF_024519635.1). Classification (NCBI taxonomy): domain Bacteria; kingdom Pseudomonadati; phylum Pseudomonadota; class Gammaproteobacteria; order Pseudomonadales; family Pseudomonadaceae; genus Pseudomonas; species Pseudomonas sp. Pse1. The sequence continues at coordinate 4,581 of NZ_JALJRO010000037.1, read as the reverse complement.
CAGCAGCGCGGTGATGAACAGGATCGCGCTGAAGACTTTCGGCACCAGTTGCCAGCTGCCGGCGGCAATCAGCGCCGGGGCGAGGAATTTGGTCACCGCCGAGCCAGCATTACCGGCACCGAAGACGCCCATGGCGAAGCCCTGGTTGTCCTTGTCGAACCACTTGGCGACGTAGGCGATGCCCACCGAGAACGAACCGCCGGCGAGGCCGACGAACAGGCCCAGCACCAGGAATTGCCAATAAGCCGTGGCGTGGCTGATCAGGTACAGCGGTGCGACGCAGGACAGCATCAGCAGGAAGAACACCGTGCGCCCGCCGAAGCGGTCAGTCAGCAGGCCCAGGGGTAGACGCACCAGCGAGCCGGTCAGGACCGGGGTGGCGGCCAGCAGGCCGAATTGGGTTTCGTTGAGCTGGAGCAGGTCCTTGATCGGCACGCCGAGCACGGCGAACATCATCCAGACCATGAAGCAGACGGTGAAGGCCAGCGTGCTCATGCCCAGCACCAAGCCTTGTTGTACACGGGGTCGGATCACAATGCGCTCCAGTCGGTTAGCCATGCCGGCAGAGTAGAGAGCGAGACCCCGGAAAAACTTGATCCACATCAACGTCCGCCAATGCCCTCCAGGGCTATGCTTGTGCTGTCTACCTCCAAGGAGGTAGAGCGCAAATAGCGGCAAAGCCTTTGTTTATCAGCAACTTGACCTTTCAGGTGGGGTTTTCTGTCGACCACGGCACCTCGACAACTCTTTAGAGGTAGCGCCCGCCAATCGCCGCCCTTCCCCACCCTGGAGCTGCACATGCTGGGCTTTTTCATCTTCAATCGAGACCTGCGCTGATGCTTCGCTGGCTGCGCAGTTCCCTGCCCGCTCGCGCCGGGCTCGCGGTGATCCTGATCGCCATGCTGGCCCTGGCCAGCTCCCTCAGCGCCGGGTTGATCGCCTGGTTCAGCCAGGGCGATGCAGCCGCCATCAACACCGCCGGCTCGGTGCGCATGGAGACCTACCACCTGAGCTGGAAGCTCGCCGCCGGCGCCGATCGTGAACAACTCAATGCCGTGCGCGACAGCCTGCAACGGCGTCTCGACAGCCAGCCCCTCAAGGCAGTGCTGGACGATGGCCCGAGCACCGCGTTGCAAACCAGCTATAAGCAGATCCTCGAGCAGTGGAGCGAGGTCCTGCTTCCGGCCCTCGAGCGTGGCGATGCCGCGGCGTTCCAGGTCCACACCCAGCCCTTCGTCGAGCAACTGAACCAGTTCGTCAATCTGCTGCAGCGCCATAGCGAGGAAAAGCAGAGCTGGCAGCAGGTGATCCAGGGCCTGGCGTTGTTCACCACCATGATTGTCCTGCTGGTCGGTCTGTATGAGTTGCAGTACGGCGTGGTCTCGCCGCTCAAGGAGTTGGTGGAAGCTACCCAGCGCTTTCGTCGCGGCGACTATCGCGCGCGGGTCAATCACCAGTCCGAGGACGAACTGGGTCAGCTGGCGACCAGCTTCAATGCCATGGCCGAGACCATCGAAGAGTCCCACCGCACGTTGGAAAGCCAGGTCCGGCAGAAGACCCTGAACCTGCAACAGGCCAACGCCGCCCTCGAATTGCTCTATCAAAGCAGCGGCAGCCTGGCGACCCGCCTGGCCAATGCCGAAGGCCTCGATGAGTTGATCCGGCGCTTCCAGCAACGCCTGCCGGGCCTGCGCCTGACCCTGTGCCTGCAAGGCCAGCAGCAGGCACCGGCCCAGCAACTGCTCGCCCTGCACGGTGCGAGCACCCGCGATGTGTGCGCCAGCAGCGATTGCGCCGGCTGCCAGAAACATCACAGCAGCAGCCTGCAGACTTTCAGCATCAGCAACCAGGGCAGCGAACTGGGAGAGCTCAAGGCGCATTTTGTCGACGGCCACACCGCCCAGGCCTGGGAAACCCAATTGATCCAGGCCCTGGCCAACCTGATCGGCACCTCGCTGTCGCTGAAACGCCAACGCGAACAGGATCACCGCCTGCTGCTGCTCGACGAACGCACGATCATCGCCCGCGAACTTCACGATTCCCTGGCCCAGGCGCTGTCCTACATGAAGCTGCAAGTCAGCCGCATGCAGACCCTGATGCGCCGTGGCGAACCGGTGCAGACCCTGGAGCAGGTCACCGGCGAACTGCGCGAAGGCCTGAACAATGCCTACCGCCAGTTGCGCGAATTGCTCACCACCTTCCGCCTGCAGATCGACGACGCCGGCCTGGTCCAGGAGCTCAAGGACACTGCCACCGAGTTCTCCCGCCGTGGCGAATTCGCCGTACACCTGCACCTCGACACCCTGGCCTTCGAGCTGTCGGCCAGCGAACAAATCCACATCCTGCAGATCACCCGCGAAGCCCTCTCCAACTGCCTGCGCCACGCCCATGCGCAGAACGCCTGGCTGGAGCTGCGACAGGACGGCGAGACGGTACGCCTGCTGGTGGAAGACGACGGCCGTGGCTTCAGCGGCAACGTCGACCAGCGCGAACACCACGGCCTGAACATCATGGATGAGCGGGCGCGCAGCTTGCGCGGGCAGCTGAAAATATTCTCCCGGGAGCCCCAGGGCACCCTGGTCCAGCTTGAATTCCTGCCGGAGTTTCTCGGCCGGCACACAGAAGGTAGCGTCACATGAGCACCACCCCACAGCACCGCATTCTGCTGGTCGACGATCATCCGATGATGCGCCGAGGCATCCGCCAGATGCTCGAACTCGAAGAGGATTTTTTGATCGTCGGCGAAGCCAACCATGGCGAGGAGGCGCTGACCCTGATCGAGCCGCTGCAACCGGACCTGATCCTGCTGGACAACAATATGCCGCAGCTGAACGGCATCGAGACCCTGCGCCGCCTGCGGGCCATGGACTATGCCGGCAAGGTGCTGCTGTTCACCGTATCGGACGCCGAAGACGACATTCGCGATGCCCTGCGCCTGGATGCCGACGGCTATCTGCTCAAGGACATGGAGCCGGAGTTGCTGATCCAGTACATCCGCGATGCCCTCGACGGCAACCTGGTGGTTAGCCCCGGCCTGACCCGGGTCATGGCCCAGGCCCTGCGCTCGCCGCCGCGCCAGGCGGTGGTGGAGCTGACCGAGCGCGAACGCCAGGTGCTGAAGACCATCGCCGCTGGCTTCAGCAACAAGGTGATCGGGCACAAGCTGGGGATCACCGAAGGCACGGTCAAGGTGCATGTGAAGAACTTGCTGCACAAGCTCGGCCTGCGCTCGCGAGTCGAGGCCGCCGTGTGGGCCATGGAGCATTTGCGCAACCACTGAGGCAACTGCCTCCTTGGAGGTAGGCCGGCAGAGGCATAGGTCTGGCGGGCCGCGCGTTCTAAAATGCGCGGCAGCGGAGGTACGCCATGCTGACCCACCCATCTACTGTTCAAACGTTGCGTCGTCATCACCTGTTCAGCCAACTGCCGGAGCAGGTGTTCAAGGAAGTCTGCGCCCTGGCCACGCTCAGGCGCCTGGACTGCCACGGCACGCTGGTGCACCAGGGCGACCCGGCCAAGCGTTTTTTTCTGCTGGTCAGTGGCCAGATCAAGCTGTACCGGCTGACCGGTGAAGGCCAGGAAAACCTGATGGAAATCATCCAGCCCGGGCAGACCTTTGCCGAAGCCCTGCTGTTCAGCCAGGCCCGCTGCTACCCGGTGAGCGCCACCGCGCTCAAGGACAGCGTGCTGGTGAGCATCGAAGGCCAGCACTATCGCAACGCCCTGGAAGACGCGCCGCAAGTCTGCCTGGCGATCCTCGCCAGCATGAGCATGCACTTGCACCTGCGCCTGCGCGACATCGACACCCTGACTATCGCCAGCGCCAGCCGGCGGGTGATCAATTTCCTGCTGCAGGAGCGCCACCCGGTGACCGGGGAGATCGTCCTGCAAGTCTCCAAGCGCCTGGTGGCGTCGAAACTGGGGATCCAGCCGGAGACCTTTTCGCGGATCCTGCATCGCCTGGTGGAGAGCGACATGATCGCGATGGACCGCCGCACCATCCACCTGCTCGCCGCAGAAGACGCGCTGGCGACATTCCACTAGGCAGAATTGATTGCCATCAATTGCCCGGCGCCAGTGGCCTTGCACACTGGTCCGGCCCATTCATGGAGATCGTCAATGCCCGCCCCAAGCCTGCCCCTGGTCTACTCCTGCTCCGGCTGCTCCAACGTTGCGCAACTGGCCAACACCCTGGCCGTGCGCCTGGATCGCAGTGGCGTCGCAGAAATGTCGTGCATCGCCGGCCTCGGCGGGCATGTGCCGTCGCTGGTCAACAAGGCGCGCTCCGGACGCAAGATCCTCGCCCTCGACGGCTGCCCGCTGCAATGCGTGGAAAACTGCCTGCAACAGCATGGCCTGCATGCCGATGTGCATGTGATCCTGAGCCATTACGGGTTGCGCAAGCGCTATGGCGAGGATTGCACGCAGGAGCAGAGTGATGAGTTGTTTGAGGGGATCAGGCGGTTGCTGAAAGGGTAAACACACCGCCCTGTAGGAGCGAGCCTGCTCGCGATGGCATTTTTTCGGTGTACATATCCATTCCTGCGGTAACGGCCACCTATGGTTTCGCCCTTACGGCGA
>NZ_JALJRO010000036.1:0-28267 GCF_024519635.1 Pseudomonas sp. Pse1 | reverse complement strand
AGGACGGTTGCGTGATTGCCTACAAGTTCAAGGGCCAGCGTTTCGACTGCGGTGGTGCTGAAGGCTACATCGAAGCGACCAACTTCTGCTTCGAACACTTCTACAAAACTGGCAAGGCTTACTGATAGCGCCGGTTTGATGAAGTCAATAAAACGCCCCGACTGGTTCGGGGCGTTTTTTTTGGTGTTATAGGAGCGGGCTTTCCGGCGAACCAGGCACCCCGGTGCTTCAGGCGCACCGCCTTCGCCGGCAGCTTGCCCGCGAAGGCGGCGTGTCAGACAGCGGTGATGGGGCGTATGCTGTGCGCCTGCCGAGGAGATTGAAATGGCTTACGATTTTGACCTGTATGTGATTGGCGCCGGTTCCGGCGGTGTACGTGCGGCGCGCTTCGCCGCCGGTTTTGGCGCAAAAGTCGGCGTGGCCGAGAGCCGATATCTGGGCGGGACCTGTGTCAACGTTGGCTGCGTGCCGAAGAAGCTGCTGGTGTACGGCGCGCACTTTGCCGAAGACTTCGAGCAGTCGGCCGGATTCGGCTGGTCCCTGGGCGAAGCGAGCTTCGACTGGGCGACCCTGATCGCCAACAAGGACCGCGAGATCAACCGCCTCAATGGCATCTACCGCAACCTGCTGGTCAACAGTGGCGTGACCCTGCACGAAGGCCACGCGACAATCGTTGATCCCCATACTGTGGAGGTCAATGGCGAACGCCACAGCGCGAAAAACATCCTGATCGCCACCGGCGGCTGGCCGCAGATTCCACAAATTCCTGGGCACGAACACGCCATCAGCTCCAACCAGGCGTTCTTCCTCAAGGCGCTGCCCAAGCGGGTGCTGGTGGTCGGCGGTGGGTACATCGCCGTCGAATTCGCCGGGATCTTCCACGGCCTGGGCGCCGAAACCAGCCTGCTGTATCGCGGCGACCTGTTCCTGCGCGGTTTTGATGGTGCGGTGCGCAAGCATCTGCAGGAAGAACTGAGCAAGCGCGGGATGGATCTGCAGTTCAATGCCGACATCGAACGCATCGACAAGCAGGCCGATGGCAGCTTGAACGTCACTCTCAAGGATGGTCGTACCCTGCACACCGATTGCGTGTTCTACGCCACCGGCCGGCGGCCGATGCTCGACAACCTTGGCCTGGAAAACACTGCGGTCAAGCTCGACGACAAGGGCTTCGTCGAGGTCAATGAGCTGTACCAGACCGCCGAACCCTCGGTGCTGGCGATTGGCGATGTGATCGGTCGCGTGCAGTTGACCCCCGTGGCCCTGGCCGAAGGCATGGCAGTTGCCCGTCGCCTGTTCAAGCCCGAGCAGTACCGTGCGGTGGACTACCGGATGATCCCGACCGCCGTGTTCAGTCTGCCCAACATCGGCACCGTTGGCCTGACTGAGGAGCAGGCGCGGGAAGCAGGCCATGACGTGCAGATTTTCGAAAGCCGTTTCCGGCCGATGAAGCTGACCCTGACCGACTGCCAGGAGCGCACGCTGATGAAGTTGGTGGTGGATGCCAGGACCGACAAGGTCCTGGGTTGCCACATGGTCGGCCCGGACGCCGGCGAAATCGTCCAGGGCCTGGCGATCGCCCTCAAGGCTGGCGCGACCAAGCGTGACTTCGACGAAACCATCGGCGTACACCCGACGGCCGCCGAAGAGTTCGTCACCATGCGCACGCCGGTCGGCGCTTAAGGGGTTTCGGCCTCGACGGGCTGTGGCTCAGGCTCTGCCTTGCTGGCCACCGCCAGTTGCAGGGCCTGCAGGCTGGCCTCGGCGCTGGCGGCGCGCAGGGCCAGCTCGCTGTTGGTCTGCATGTGCTCGGTCGCGGTTTGCCGGGCCTGGCTGCTTTCCAGCACGGCAATGCGCAGGCGCTCCTGGAGCAGGGTGCATTCGGCGTCGCGGGCGCGCAGTTGTTCCTGCAGCTGTGCGTAACGGGTCTCGCCCTGTTTGAGTTGATCCTGTACCAGGTTCAGTTCACGCACGGTGCCACGGTTTTCGGTCAGCAAGCGTTCGTTGTCGCGGTTGAGCTGGGTGATCTCATCCTGGCGAACCATGGCGCTTTGCTGGGCCTGGCGCAGCTCCATCTGGATCTGCTGCACCTGGCCTTCATGGCGCCGTTGCTCCTGATCCCGCTGCTCCTTGATCGCCTCGCGGTAATGCTCAAGGGCGTCGCGGGCGTGCAGGTGTTTCTCCTCCAGTGAGCGAATCTGCTCGTCCTTGTCGTTCAAGCGCAACTCAAAATCGCTCAAGGCCTGGCTCAACCCGGCGTTGCGGGTTTGCTCACTTTGCAACAGGCCACGGGTGTTGTTCAGGGCCTCGGACTCGCTGGCCAGGGTCGCGGCCTGGGCCTGCAATTGCTGCTGCTGTTGCGCCTGAACCTGCAGCGCCTCGGCCATTTGGGCCTCTAGAGCCTGGCGCGCCTGCTCGAAGCTGGCCAATGCCAGGTCGATGCGTTCCTGACCCTGCTCGCGCAGACGCTGGGCGAGGCGCTGGACCAGTGCGGTCAACTCCTCATCCATGGGTTCCTGAGCCTCGGCAGCATTCGCCGTGACATCTTCATCCAGCTCCTTGAGGTAGCGGTGGATGGTGGTTTTCGAACCGGTATTGCCCAGCTCGATCCGGATGGCATCAATGCTGGGGTTTTCGCCGCGTGCCAGGATCGCCAGACGTGCCGCCTGAACCACAATCTTGTTTATACCGCCCCGAGCCATGTGATCTCCTGCCATTGCGTAGTACGTATTTCGTAGCGGCGCAGTGTACCACCGCACCTGCCGTTCAGCCCGGCAGTCGGAATGGCTGAGACGCTTTGCTTCTATTAAGTACGCTGGCTAATAGCGAAAACCAATGAGCAGCATCAGGTTTGCCAATGAGCCATCTGCCGATCGCTTGGGTAGGATTCTCTCCATCAACTTAACAACCCTGACGGAGAGTCAACGATGCCTATCATCAACAGCCAAGTTAAACCCTTCACCGCTACCGCTTTCAAAAATGGCGATTTCGTACAAGTGTCGGACGCTGACCTGAAAGGCAAATGGTCGGTCGTGTTCTTCTACCCAGCCGACTTCACCTTCGTCTGCCCAACCGAACTGGAAGACCTGGCTGACAACTACGCCGAATTCCAGAAACTGGGCGTCGAGATCTACAGCGTTTCCACCGACACTCACTTTGCCCACGCAGCCTGGCACAACACTTCGCCAGCCATCGGCAAAATCCAGTACACCATGATCGGCGACCCGACCCACGTGATCTCCCGCAACTTCGACGTGCTGATCGAAGAAGCCGGTCTGGCTGACCGTGGCACCTTCGTGATCAACCCTGAAGGCCAGGTCAAAATCGTTGAGTTGAACGACGGTGGCGTCGGCCGTGACGCCAGCGAACTGCTGCGCAAAATCAAGGCTGCCCAGTACGTTGCCGCTCACCCGGGCGAAGTCTGCCCAGCCAAGTGGAAAGAAGGCGAAGCGACTCTGGCCCCGTCCCTGGACTTGGTCGGCAAGATCTGAGCCGATGAGTCGATTGAGGGCGCCAGGCGCCTGAGTCAGTAAGCCGCACCGCCCTCAAAAACGCCCGGGCGAGATTCGTTCGGGCGTTGTTTTTTCTACCGTTCAAGAAACATGGAGATCGCCCGTATGTTGGACGCCAATCTTAAAGCCCAGTTGAAGTCATACCTGGAACGGGTCACCCAGCCGATCGAGATCGTTGCTTCCCTCGACGACGGTGCGAAATCCCGGGAAATGCTCGAACTGTTGAAAGACGTTGCCAGTCTTTCCAGTCAAATTACCTTGCTCGATAACGGTGACGATGCCCGCACGCCGTCGTTCTCGATTAACCGCCCGGGGGCCGATATCAGCCTGCGCTTTGCCGGCATCCCGATGGGTCACGAATTCACTTCCCTGGTATTGGCGCTGCTGCAAGTCGGTGGCCACCCGTCGAAAGCCAGCGCCGAAGTGATCGAACAGATTCGCTCACTGAAGGGCGATTTCAGGTTCGAAACCTACTTCTCGTTGTCCTGCCAGAACTGCCCGGATGTGGTCCAGGCGTTGAACCTGATGGCAGTGCTCAACCCCAATATTCAGCACGTCGCCATCGACGGCGCGCTATTCCAGGCTGAAGTCGACGCGCGTCAGATCATGGCCGTGCCCAGCGTTTACCTTAACGGTGTGAACTTCGGCCAGGGCCGCATGGGCCTGGAAGAAATCCTCGCCAAAATCGACACCAGCGGCCTTGAGCGCCAGGCCGAGAAGATCAGTGCCAAAGACGCGTTCGACGTGTTGGTGGTCGGCGGTGGCCCGGCTGGCGCTTCGGCGGCCATTTATGCTGCACGCAAAGGCATCCGCACCGGCGTTGCTGCCGAGCGCTTTGGCGGTCAGGTGCTCGACACCATGGCCATCGAAAACTTTATCTCAGTGCAGGAAACCGAAGGGCCGAAGCTGGCCGTCGCGCTGGAAGAACACGTCAAGCAGTACGACGTCGACATCATGAACCTGCAACGTGCCGACAAATTGGTGCCCGGCAAGCCTGGCGAATTGCACCGAATTCACTTCGCCAGCGGTGCTTCGCTCAGCGCCAAAACCGTGATTCTGGCAACCGGTGCGCGCTGGCGCGAAATGAACGTCCCTGGCGAACAGCAGTACCGCAACAAGGGTGTTGCCTACTGCCCGCATTGCGACGGCCCGTTGTTCAAGGGCAAGCGCGTGGCGGTGATTGGCGGCGGTAACTCCGGCGTCGAAGCGGCGATTGACCTGGCCGGGATCGTGGCCCACGTGACCCTGCTGGAGTTTGATGTGCAGTTGCGCGCCGATGCGGTCTTGCAGCGAAAACTGCACAGCCTGCCCAATGTCACGGTGATCACCAGTGCGCAAACCACTGAAGTCACTGGCGACGGGCAGAAGGTCAATGGCCTGCGTTACAAGGATCGTCAGAGCGACGAGTTGCGCACTGTGGAACTGGAAGGGATCTTCGTTCAGATCGGCCTGTTGCCCAACACCGACTGGCTCAAGGGCACGGTGGAGTTGTCGCCCCGTGGCGAGATCATTGTCGATAACCGGGGTGAAACTTCGATTCCCGGTGTGTTTGCTGCCGGTGACGTGACCACCGTGCCGTACAAGCAGATCGTGATTGCAGTGGGTGAGGGCGCCAAGGCTTCGCTGAGTGCCTTCGATCACCTGATCCGCACCTCCGCTCCGGCCTAACAGGCACTTAAAAGAAAAAAACCCATGAATGATCTTCATGGGTTTTTTTGTGGCTGCGGACTTTAGCGGTTTACAGCGGTGCTGGCTGGATGATTTCGACCCAGTAGCCGTCCGGGTCCTTGATGAAGGCCAGGCTTTTCATGCGGCCGTCGTTCAGGCGCTTTTGGAAATCGCAGCCCAGGGCTTCGAAACGCTCGCAGGCGGCGACAATGTCTGGCACCGAAATGCAGATATGACCAAAACCGCGCGGGTCGGTGTTGCCGTTGTGGTAGGCGAAATCCGCGTCGTTCTCGGTGCCGTGGTTATGGGTCAGCTCGAGGATGCCGGGGATCGACTTCATCCACTCGGTGCGTGCGGCGGCGTCGGCCGGGATCTGGTCTTTCTCGACCAGGGCCAGGAAGTACAGGCTGAATTCGGCTTCCGGGAAATCACGTTTTTCCACCAGGCTGAAGCCGAGGACCCGGGTGTAGAAGTCCAGCGAACGGGTGATGTCCTTGACCCGCAGCATGGTGTGGTTGAAGACGAATTTGTGGGTGGCGGTATCGGGTTGGGCGGTGACGCCGGGGAAAGAGTTCAGTTCTTGCAGGCTCATGGGCCCTCCGGAAAATAAGTGGGGCAAACGACGCTCCGCGCTGGGAGCTGTCCTTGGGCTTGCGTGGGTCGAGGCTTCCGTGCAGTGGCGCAATGATACGCAAGGGTGGCGGGTGGGCCAATGCAAATCCTGGGCTATTGCCTGGCCGGCTGGCGCAGGGCAGACTTTGCCGCTCGCCCCGCCAGTGCCTTGCCTGATGATTCGACACTACAGATGTCTGTTGGTTTTACCTTTTCTGTTTGCCACTTTCGCTCATGCAGATGTCCCGCTGCCTGACATTGCCTGGCCCGGCGGCTGGCAAGTGCAGCCATTGGCGCAGGACAGTCAAACGGCAAAAGTGTCCCGCCAGCGCGCAGTCAAAAACAACGAGAACGGCGAGCCCGTGCTGGTGGCCGAACTAACGGTGAGTCAGGTCGACGCCGGGCATGAGGTCAACTTGCGCGGTGTGCTCCTGGAAATGCGCAAGTCGATCCAGAAGGACTTCTTTCAAGGCGGTTATCAGAGTGTGTGCAACAGCCTTCATGCCGCGACACTAAGCCGACTGCCGGCCGAGGAAACCACTTGCACCATTACTGAAAATGGGCGCCATGTGTTGTCGCAAACACTAGTCGGTGCGGTGGACGGTGATAAGGTTAATGTTTTTTCCTACGCCGGGCAGGCTGAGGTGTATGCCCGCAGTCAGCAGGAAATACAAGGCGTGCGAGATAGTTTGAAACTTTAGTGCCAAATTTTGGGTTTTTGGATTAATCAGAAAGTTGGGTGTTTAGGCGGCGAATTGCTTGTTTATTGTAGGAGCTAGCTTGCTAGCGAAGAACTTACGGGCTCCGCGGACATTCAGAATGTGCGCGTTATCGTTGACGTTCTTCGCGAGCAGGCCGGCAAGCGGGAGATCGCTCCTACAGTTCAGATCAAGCGCGCAGCCAGGAATCAACGGTGCTGGCGCCGTACTCTTCCTTCCAGGCTTTCAAGCCGCGGTGGTTGCCGCCTTTGGTTTCAATCAGTTCCCCGGTGTGCGGGTTCTGGTAAACCTTGACCACGCGGGCGCGGCGGGTTTTTGGAGCGGCGGCCTGCTGCAGGCCGGACTTGGGGTTCGGGTCGAGGATGGCGATCACATCGCGCAAGCTCTTGCCGTAGGTTTTCATCAGCCCCTGGAGCTTGGATTCGAATTCGATTTCTTTCTTCAGCCCGGCATCATTCTTCAGCGATTCCAGCTGCGCGAGCTGCTCCTGAAGGGCCTTTTCAGCTGCACGAAATTCAGCGAGTCTGGACAATATCTTTACTCCAATAGTGTATTTGGCTGATACCAACCGCCAACAAAGCTATAAGTCTGGAGCCTTGTAGCGCCTCGGTGAGAGTGACGCACCTGCTTAAACTGCTCAGGCAGGAAAAATTGTAGTAGTTAATTGTCGCGGAGTAAATCAAGTCTTTTTCATCATGTAACGGTTGGCCGGAGAATGATGCATTCTGGTGCATCAATTTGATTGCCCGTGAGTTTTCCGGGCAATCGGTACGATCGTCTAATGTTTGTTCAGTTCGACTATGAATTGCGCCGCCGGCATCGGTCGTCCATACAGATAGCCCTGCAAAAAGTTCACGTTGTGCTGCGCCAGATAATCACTTTGTTCCTGTGTTTCCACGCCTTCCGCGACTATGCCAAGGTCCAGTTTTCCGGACAGTTCGATGATGCTGTCGAGAATATGCCGGGATAATGCGTCGGCACCGATCAATGCCACAAAACTCTGATCGATTTTCAGGAAGTCGACATTGAACTGACGTAAGTAACCCAGACTGGAATGACCGGTGCCGAAGTCGTCGATGGCGATCATTACCCCCAACTCATGCAATTGTTCAAACAACTGAAGGGTGATGGCCGTGGGCTCGATCAGTTCGCGCTCGGTCAGCTCCAGCACCAGGGCGATTTTCCCCGGCGCAAAGGCCGCCAGCAGTTCGCGACAGTCTTCGACCAATTGCAAGTCGTGGCAATGACTGGCGGTAATGTTGATGCCCAGGTGAAAGTGCTCGTCGCGCCCAGCGATGTGCGGGCCGAGCAACGCTGCCGTCTGCTGCATCAGCGAGCGGGTCATCGGCACGATCAGCCCCGAGTGCTCGGCGAAAGGGATAAAAAGGTCCGGGCGTACCAGCCCATCCTTGGGATGGTTCCAGCGCATCAGTACTTCGGCGCCGGCCCAGCGCTTGCTGTCGCCGTGCACCACCGGCTGGAAGTAGGGGACGAACTCGCCGGCTTCCAATGCGCGCTGCAGTTCATGGCTCGGGGATGTCGAGCGCCGTTGCGTCCAGTGGGCGAGGGTGCCGGCGATCACCCCGAAAAACATCAATAAGCTGAAAACCGGCGGGTATTCGCTGAGCATGTAGCGCCAGGCTTCGCCCTCGGGATAGCCGGCCTGCACGGCAAAGGCGTACCTGGAGGATGAAAGCGTGTTGCTGGCCACCGGGAAGCTTGGCAGCGGACCGTTGTGTACTTGCTGGTCGGAGGTCATCCAGTTGTCGCCGACCTGTAGCAGCAACAGGGTATGGCGCCCGATCATGCGCAGGACATTGCTCAAGTGATAGCCGTCGAGAGTGGTCAGCGCGCCACCTCGGCCATCGCTGAGCCGGTACACCAACAGGGCGGTGTTGGGTGTCACCGGATTGCCGTTCATTAACCACAGTTTTCCCTGGGTGTACTCCCCGGGGTTGACCTTCTCTGCGAAGTCGCCGAACAGCGAACTGCAATACAGGTTGTTGTCCCAGACCAGGTTGGTCGAGCGTACGAAGGGGCGACGGGTCACCTGTTCGCGCAAGGCCAATTGCGCCTCGGCACAGGGTTTGCCGGCCAATGGCAGGAGCAGTTGTGCGGCGTGGGCGGTGTTGTCGAGCATCAACTCGAACTGGCCCACGGCTTCCTCGGCGGTCTGATGGGCGCTTTGCGCCAGCCGACGCTCGGCCTGCACGTAAAGGATAAGCAAGCCCAGGACCACAGGGACCAGTGCGGCGAGCAAGGTCAGGGCATTGCGGATCGCCGGCTTGCGTCGACGCTTGTGGGTCAGGGGCATTTGGTGAACCTGAAATAAAGGTATTGGGCTCTCAAATGCAGGTGTGGCAAGGGCATGCCTTCCAATAAAGAGTTCGGACACCGGGATGATAGATGGACCTGGACGATTGTGCCGAGCATTGATTGCGCGAACAAACCCTTTGCAGGGGGCGGAAAAAAGCGGATTTTAGAGAGAGAGCGGACAAAACGGTTTACGCTGTGTAGAATCGATTTACGCATATAAGAATAAGCGCTTCTGTCTGCAGAAGACGTACCCGCAAAGCCTTGGGTCGACAATGAAGATATTTGGGTTCCAATTGATCTACGGTGATTTTCTTGCCCGCAGTGTGCGGGGAATCTCCTGCGCGCCACCGGCTGTCCTCAGCATTGCCTGTTACTGACGAATCGTTAATTACAACAGCATGATGAGGCTTCAACCATGGCAGATTTATACGAAAACCCAATGGGCCTGATGGGCTTCGAGTTCATCGAATTCGCATCGCCAACCCCGAACACCCTGGAGCCGATCTTCGAGATCATGGGCTTCACCAAGGTCGCGACCCACCGTTCGAAGAACGTGCACCTGTATCGCCAGGGCGCGATCAACCTGATCCTCAACAACGAACCCCACAGCGTCGCCTCGTACTTTGCCGCCGAACACGGTCCGTCCGTGTGTGGCATGGCGTTCCGCGTCAAGGACTCGCAAAAGGCCTACAACCGCGCGCTGGAACTCGGCGCCCAGCCGATCCATATCGAGACCGGCCCGATGGAACTGAATCTGCCGGCCATCAAGGGCATCGGCGGTGCGCCGCTGTACCTGATCGACCGTTTTGGCGAGGGCAGCTCGATCTATGACATCGACTTCGTGTTCATCGAAGGCGTGGATCGCAATCCTGTGGGTGCCGGCCTGAAAATCATCGACCACCTGACCCACAACGTCTATCGCGGTCGCATGGCTTATTGGGCGAACTTCTACGAGAAGCTGTTCAACTTCCGCGAGATCCGTTACTTCGACATCAAGGGCGAGTACACCGGCCTGACCTCCAAGGCCATGACTGCGCCGGACGGCATGATCCGCATCCCGTTGAACGAAGAGTCGTCCAAGGGCGCCGGGCAGATCGAAGAGTTCCTGATGCAGTTCAACGGCGAAGGCATCCAGCACGTGGCGTTCCTGTCCGATGACCTGGTCAAGACCTGGGACCATCTGAAAAGCATCGGCATGCGCTTCATGACCGCGCCGCCGGAGACCTACTACGAAATGCTCGAAGGCCGCCTGCCGAACCATGGCGAGCCGGTGGGTGAACTGCAGGCCCGCGGCATTCTGCTCGACGGTTCCTCCGAGGCCGGCGACAAGCGCCTGCTGCTACAGATCTTCTCGGAAACCCTGATGGGCCCGGTGTTCTTCGAATTCATCCAGCGCAAAGGCGATGATGGCTTCGGCGAAGGCAACTTCAAGGCGCTGTTCGAGTCGATCGAGCGGGATCAGGTGCGTCGTGGGGTGTTGACGACCGAGTAACACGAGGTGGTGTAGGAGCCGGCTTGCCGGCGAAGGCGATATACCTGCCGCACCGATGCGGATGGTTCGCTGGCAAGCCAGCTCCTACATAAGCCAGCTTCTACAGTTGGTCCTACACAGCCCTGCGCTGTCGCGCCAGATGCTTGGCGCCCTCGAACACCAGCACCAATACCGCCAGCCAGATCGGCAGGTAGGTCAGCCATTCCTCGGCCTTGATGCTCTCACCCAGCAACAGGGCCACCCCCAGCAGCAACACCGGTTCGACATAGCTGAGCAGCCCGAACAGGCTGAATGGCAGCAGGCGGCTGGCGATGATGTAGACTACCAGCGCCGACGCACTGATCAGGCCCAGCACAGGGATCAACAGTGACAACCATGGGTATTGCTCGAACACGCCGAAGCCTTGCTCCCCGCTGTGTACCATCCAGAATGCCACCGGCAGCAGCAGTGTCATGTCCAGCCACAGGCCGCCAAGGTTGTCGGTTGCCAGGCGTCGACGCAGCACGAAATAGGCCGGGTAACCCAAGGCAACCACCAGGGTCGCCCAGGAAAAACTGCCCACCTGGTACAACTCGTTGATCACGCCTAAAGTCGCCAGGCAAGCGGCGACTTTCTGCAGATAGGACAGATGCTCACCATAGACCATGCGCCCGGTCAGGATCATGGTCAGCGGCAGCAGGAAATACCCCAGTGACACATCCAGGCTATACCCGTTGAGCGGCGCCCACATAAATAGCCAGAGCTGCGCGCCGAGCAGCGCCGACGACAGCATCAGGCCCACCAGCAACAGTGGCTTGGCGACCACCCGGCGCAGTGGATCGACCACCCGTTTCCATTCGCCGGACACCAGCATGTACAGGGACATGCACGGCATCGTCAGGAGCATGCGCCAGCCGAAGATTTCCTCGCCATCGAGCGGCGTCAACAGCGATGTGTAGAAATACATGACGGCGAACAGCACCGACGCAAACACCGATAGAGCAATACCTTTAGACACGCGGTCCTCGCGACAGCCGGGGAGAGGTTACTGGAGGCGCCAAGCATAGGCGATAGCGCCTCAGCGGGCCATCCGCCCGGAGACAAAATGGCTGACGTCGTTGAAACCCGGCGTCGAGGCATGCCCCGGCGTGACCAGTGAATCGACGAAGGCCTCGTCCTCGGCACTGATCTTCACTTCTCGCGCCTTGATGTAAGTGTCCCAGTGCGCTTCGGTGCGTGGTCCGACGATGGCCGAAGTCACCGCCGCGTTGTTCAGTACCCAGGCAATCGCGAACTCCACCAGGCCGACCCCACGTTGTTGGGTGTAGTGCTGCAACTGTTGGGCGATGCGCAGGGACTCGGTGCGCCATTCGGTTTCAAGGATGCGCTTGTCCTGGCGCCCGGCGCGGCTGTTGGCATCCGGGGCGACATCGGGGGCGTACTTGCCGCTGAGCACGCCACGGGCCAGCGGGCTGTAGGGCACTACACCGAGGCCATAGGCATGGGCGGCGGTGATCTGTTCGGATTCGGCCTGGCGGTTGACGATGTTGTACAGCGGCTGGCTGATCACCGGCTGGTCCACACCGAGGCGCTCGGCCACCCGAATCACTTCACTGATGCGCCAGCCGCGATAATTGGACAGGCCCCAATAGCGGATCTTGCCTTGGCGAATCAGCTCACCGATGGCTGCGACCGTGACCTCCAACGGGGTGTTGTGGTCCTCGCGGTGCAGGTAATAGATGTCCAGGTAATCGGTATCCAGACGGGTCAGGCTGGCATCGATCGCGTTGAAGATGTGCTTGCGGTTAAGGCCGGCGCGATTGGGTACGCCGTCCACCGGGCCGAAGCCGACTTTCGAGGCCAGCACCCACTCATGGCGATTGCCGGCGATGGCCTCGCCGACAATCTCTTCGGAGCGGCCATGGGTATAGACGTCGGCGGTGTCGATGAAATTGACGCCCTGGTCCCAGGCCTTGTCGATGATCCGCAGCGAATCTTCGGTGCTGGTCTGCTCACCGAACATCATGCTGCCCAGGGTCAGGGTGGACACCTGCAAGCCGGAACGACCCAGTGTGCGGTAGCTCATGACGAATTCCTTTTGCCGGAGGGAAAGGCTCAATCAGATACCAGAAGGGGCGGTGTGGGCAACTGCAATTGAGGGATCAAATATTCTGTCCGTCACGTCCCCCCCCTGTAGGAGCGTTCCTGCTCGCGATAGCGGTGTGTCAGTCACCACCTCTGTGACTGAACTGGCGCATCGCTGGCAAGCCAGCTCCCACAGTTGGAAGTTGGCAAGCCACAGGGTGAATCAGTTGAGGAATGTGCAGCTCAGACGCGCAATGTCCGAGTCATGCGCAACGCCAGCAAGCTACCGCCGACAATCACCGCCGCCAGCACATACAGCGCGGCATCGGTGGAGCCGCTGGCGTCCTTGACGAAACCCACCAGGTACGGGCTGAGGAAGCCGGCCATCTGGCCCATGGAGTTGATCAGCGCCAGGCCACCGGCGGCGGCACCGGCGCTGAGCAGGGCGGTCGGCACCGGCCAGAACATCGGCAGACCGGTGAGGGCGCCCATGGTGGCGATGGTCAGGCCGAGGATGGCGATGGCCGGGTTGCCGGCGAAGTTCACCGCGATCAGCAGCCCCAGCGCACCCATCAGCATCGGCACCACCAAATGCCAGCGACGTTCCTGGCGCAGGTCGGCGGAGCGTCCCACCAGCACCATGAACACCGCCGCCAGCAGGTACGGAATTGCACTCAGCCAGCCGATCACCAGGTTGTCGGAGAAACCCAGGTTCTTGATGATCGACGGCAGCCAGAAGTTGATCGCGTAGACCCCGCTCTGGATGCAGAAATAGATCAGGCCGAATGCCCAGATCGCCGGATTCTTGAACACCGCCAGCAGCGAGTCGGTGGCCGTCTTCGGCTTGTTGGCGCGATCAATCGCCTGGTCGGCTTCGAGTACCGCACGCTCGTGGGGCTTGAGCCATTTGGCGCTGTCGAAATTGTCGCTGAGCAGGAAGTACGCCAGCGCGCCGAGGATCACCGTCGGAATGCCTTGCAGCAGGAACATCCACTGCCAGCCCGCGAGGCCGCCCTGGCCGGCGGCGAAGTGGTTGAGGATCCAGCCGGAAAACGGGCTGCCGAGCAGACCCGAAACCGGGATCGCCGACATGAACAGGGCCATGATCCGACCGCGGCGGAACGACGGAAACCACTGCGAGAGGTACAGCACCACACCGGGGAAGAACCCGGCTTCGGCGGCACCGGTGAACAAGCGCAGGGTGTAGAAACCGGTGGGCGTGGTGACAAACAGCAGGCAGGTGGACAGCGTGCCCCAAGTGATCATCATCAGCGCGATCCAGCGTCGCGGACCGAAGCGGGTCAGCGCCAGATTGCTCGGCACGCCACACAACACGTAGCCGATAAAGAAAATCCCGGCCCCGAGGCCGTATACGGTTTCGCTGAATTTCAGTGCATCGAGCATCTGCAACTTGGCAAAGCCAACGTTCACTCGGTCAAGGTAGTTGAACAGGTAGCAGATGAATATGAAGGGGATCAGGCGCAGGGTGACGCGCTTGTAGACGGCGTTTTTATCGTCGTCGGTGGCCAGGGTGGCAGCGGCGCTGTGTGACATGGCGGGTCTCTCTTTATTATGATTTTTTGCGGCGCGCGGGTAACGTGACCGCCAGAAGAGTTTCGGTCAGCCCATGGCGGAAGTCTTTGTGCCGGAGCACAGCGATAATGCCAACCGCCTGTGCGGGTGAACAATCCATTACCCAGGTTTTCCAGGAATACACCCCATGTTCGAACTAGATCACGACCTGGCCCAGGATATCGTCGACCGGGCGATGGCCATTCTGCCCTACAACGTCAATGTCATGGACAGCCAAGGGCTGATCCTCGGCAGTGGTGAGCCGGAGCGGGTCAACACTCGCCACGAAGGCGCGCAACTGGTGCTGGCCAACAGCCGCGTGGTGGAGATCGACGTGCCCACCGCCGCCCATCTCAAAGGTGTTCAGCCGGGGATTAATCTGCCGCTGTTGCTCGATCAGCGACTGATCGGCGTTCTGGGTATTACCGGCGATCCGGAGCAGCTGCGCACCTATGCCGAACTGGTGCGCATGACCGCCGAAATGCTGGTGGGCCAGCGCAACCAGCAAGCCGAACAGCAGTGGCGCCGCCAGCGTTGCGATGACCTGCTGGCACTGCTGCTCAGTGATGCAGGGGAGTCGCCGCGCTTGATTGACGAAGCGCAGCAGATGGGCCTCAAACCGCACCTTGCGCGTACCCCGTACCTGTTCGAACTGGGCATAGAGCACGGCAATGGCCAGACCGCAGAGGCGCTGAGTGCCTGGCTGATTTCGCGCTACCCCGACAGCTGGTGCGTGAGTTCATCGAAGACCTCACTGTTGTGGTGCCGCCCCACCAGCCACAGCGTGGACAACCCGCGCCTGCTGGAAAAACTCGACGGCCTCGGTTGGAACATCCTGCGTGTCGCGGTCGGCGGTCAGGCCGATGGGCTGGCGGGCTTGCGTCGTTGTTACCGGCGAGTCGGCGACTTGCTGGCCTACGGTCGCGACGTGCTGCCGCGCTCGCGCCTGCTGACCCTCAATCGCTATCGACTGCCGGTGATGCTCTGGCGGCATCGCAACGACGATGCCCTCGACGAATTGCTCAACCCATTGCGCAAGGTAATGGCCAAGGACAGCAACGGCCAGTTACTCGCGACTCTGCGCAGTTGGTGCGAACACGACGGCCAGAGCCAGGCCTGTGCCGATGCCCTGGGTATTCACCGCAACAGCCTGCGCTATCGCATGGAGCGCATCGCCGAACTCAGCGGCGTCGACCCGCTGCGCCTGGACGGGATGCTGGCGTTGTACCTGGGAGTGCAGTTGTTGCCAGAGCCAGAATCACCGCTGTAACCCTTGTAGGAGCCGGCTTGCCGGTGAAGGCTTTGGTTTTGGTGATGCACGGCTTGGATTGTTTTCGCGGGCAAGCCAGTTCCGGCAAGGGGATGCAAGAGGTCAATGTCATCCCCGGACTTTGTAAAAATGAACAATAAACCCACTCGACACTTGTGCAGCCGACCGGCGTCAGCTGGCAGGGCAACTGGCAGGATGTTCGGCATAACAACCGGAGAAAGCCCATGAAGATCGTCATCGCCCCCGACTCGTTCAAGGACAGCCTGAGTGCCCAAGCCGTGGCCGATGCCATCGCCGAAGGGCTGGGAGAGGTCTGGCCGCAGGCGCAGTTGGTCAAATGCCCGATGGCCGATGGTGGGGAAGGGACGGTTGAAGCAGTGCTGGCGGCTTGCAAGGGCCAACTGCGCCACACCCAGGTGAGTGGGCCGCTGGGCAGCGCCGTCACGGCCGCGTGGGGCTGGCTGCCGGAAAGCCACACGGCAATCATCGAAATGGCCGAAGCCAGCGGCCTGCAATTGGTTCCACTGGCGCAACGTGATGCCTGCATCAGCAGCACCTACGGTACCGGGCAATTGATCCACGCGGCGCTGGACGCCGGTGCGCAACGGGTGATCCTCGCCATCGGCGGCAGCGCCACCAATGACGGCGGCGCGGGGGCGATGCAGGCTTTGGGTGTCGGGCTGTTTGATGCCCAGGACCAACCACTGCGGCGCGGTGGCCTGGCCCTGCAAGACCTGGCGCGAATCGACCTCAGCGACCTCGATCCCCGCCTGGCCGAGGTCCGTTTCGAGATCGCCGCCGACGTCAACAATCCACTTTGCGGCCCCCACGGCGCCTCGGCGATTTTCGGCCCGCAGAAAGGCGCTTCGGCGCAGCAGGTCGAGCAACTGGATCGCGCCCTGGGCCACTTCGCCGATCACACCGCACAAGCCCTCGGCAAGGACCTGCGCGACGAGCCGGGGAGCGGCGCGGCGGGGGGGCTGGGGTTTGCTGCCAAGGCGTTCCTCGGTGCGCAGTTCCGGGCCGGGGTCGAGGTGGTGGGCGAACTGGTGGGCCTGGCCGACGCCGTTGTGGGTGCCGACCTGGTGATCACCGGCGAAGGTCGCTTCGATGCCCAGACCCTGCGCGGCAAAACGCCCTTTGGTGTGGCGCAGGTTGCCCGGCGACAGGGTGTGCCGGTGATCGTCCTCGCTGGCACGTTGGGTGAGGGCTATCAGGCATTGTATGAACATGGCATTAATGCGGCATTTGCCCTGGCAAATGGACCTATGACCCTGGAACAGGCCTGTGCCCAGGCGCCGCGCCTGCTGCGAGAACGTGCAAGCGACCTCGCGCGGGTCTGGCAGGTGTCCAGGCGCTGAATCGACAACCACGTGGGGCTGATCCAACCGCGTCGGATGCCTCAACATCCCTGCTGTTTTCGAGCCGATTGGTAAGGACTGTATAAGTAGCCACCTGTCAACTTTGACAGTTTCGCTCGCATTTGCGCCGGTGCTAAATGTCTCCAGAGACAGATGGGTCACCGGCTGATGAAATCGTTGTTCTCCGGCCAGGCTGCCCAGTGACTTCAATGGCCATGGCATCACCCATGGCTTAATGGGTGTGATCGGAGATTATGCAAATGGCGAGTAACCGTGAACGAGAGGCGTCCAGCAGTGCCTATCTGAAAATGCGCAGCGACTATCGCGCCAGTCTTGCCGAGAAACCGCTCGAGCTGGATGCCGCTGACTTTGTTGACTCTGCGACAAAGAAGATCCTGAACGGTCCAAGGCTCGTGGCCAATCAGAAGCTGACAGTGAAAGTGCCCCGGTGGACAGGCATACCTGCACCAACTTTCTCGGACGTCGTGACACTGTTGTTGGATAAGGACGATGGTGCGGGATTTGTCGAAGTCGGCACGCACACCTTTACCAGGCAGTCGGGAAAGCCTGACTTTGACGAAGTTTTCCCCTATGCGATGGACATCCGGATCGGCGATTTGCCTCGGGACGCGAACTGTGCGCTCAAATACCGAATTGACTACTACAACGATTCGGAGGACGAGAGCACTCCCCAGGAGTTCCTCTGCGACCACGTGAAGCCCTATAACGGCGAGCCACCAGCGGCATTGACGCTGGATAGCGATTTACTGGATGACAGCAACCTTCCCGTCGGCGGTCAGCTCACGCTGACTATTCCTCCTGGCTACTCAGGTGGTACCCCCAAGTACGACTGGAAAGCAGGTGATGTGGTCGCCATTTACCTGGTGGATGCCAACAACATCCCACCTGATCTCAGCCTGGTGACGCCTTTGCATTTCGGCGCCATTTCCGACCCGGGGACAACGGGTGCAGTGCTGCAGGTCGATGCTGACAAGGTTCGCGCGTTAGGCGACCTGGAGGGGGTTTTTCTTTATGTGATCAGAGATAAATCGCTTAACGACAGTGTGGTCTCGCTGTGGACGAAAGTCAGTATGACCCTCGGTCCGTTGCCAACCCCACTGGATCCGCCTGAAGTACCACAGGCCGATCCCGGTCCGCTGTTGGTCGAGCATGCCCTGGATGGGGTCAGCGTCTGGATCAACCGCAATCCAGCCTTCAAGTCCGGTGATGTGGTCGAACTGACATGGGGCAGCACCGAGGTCTGGAAAGATTTTGTGATTCCCATCAATGCCAATCCGAAGATTGAAATTCCGGTAGCGCCTACGCGGATTATGCTCACGGAGTACGGGCAAAGTACGAAGGGTGAGAAAGATACGGCCGTCAGCTACCGGGTGTTTCGCAAAGGACGGCCATTTGGTCCGGCAAACGCGACAATCAAAGTCAACTTCGAGGTAGCCATTCCCTGGCTGCCCTGGCCGCCCGAGGAGGATTGGCCAATCCCGTCCCACCCGGAACTGCTGAAAGGTGAGGTGCAAAATCACGACAAAACCAAGATCAATAAACTGGAGCGCGACGACAAGAACCAGAAGGCGTTTTTTACCTTCGAATGGTACAAAGAGGCGATCAATGGCCATGTCGTCGACTTCTACTGGAATGGTCAACGCATCGTCGAAGCTCAGCTCACCTTCGACGATACGGCGGCGCCAGGTGGTCCTGGTCATGCACCCGGTGACGAGGTGACGGTCGAAGTGCCCTGGGAGTACATCAAGGCAGGGGGGAACAGTCTGACAATCCCCGTGGGCTATTCAATCTCCGCGCCCGGTCTGGAAAATGATCTGTTTTCGGAGATTACCGAGGTCGATGTCAATGCGATCGCCGTAGAGCTGCCCCCTGCGAGTTTCCCTTCCGTCACAGGCAGTTTTCCCAACTGTAATTCGCTTGAGCCCAATGGCGACTTGCGGGTCAAGATACCGGACCTCAGCGCGCTGCTTAAGGTTGGCGACAAAATCCGTGCGGTGTTCACGCCCATGAAAGGTGAGGACGGTCCTGAAGACCCCATTAGCGGAGCGGAGTATGACGAAGAGTTCGAACTCGTAGCGGGCAACATCACCGGTTTCGAATTTCTGGTGACACCTTACGATGACCATATCAAGCCGCTCTACGACGAAACCTCAGCGACCAACCGAAGAGGGCGGATGAAAATCCAGTACTTCTTCAATGATGGAAGCGAGGACGTGCCTTCGGAGTCCCTCACTCGCTTGACGGCCTTTCATGATGGCTCTGCCTCGTGCCCCATTCCAAGGCCCTAGTGCATTGTCGACCGGGAATGTGGGGTTACTTACCCAGGTTCCTGGTGGGTGGCCCATTGGCTGAGAGGTAGGAAGTGTTACTTCCTGCCTCGTTGTCAGGCGAATTCTTTTTAAGGAAAGGATTAGTCCTACATCCACCCCGCAAAATAAAACTTAGGATCGGCGCCTTTTGCGACTCCTTGCGGTAGGAAAAGCACTTTTGCCGCAATGGGTCGCACGTTCATGCTTTCAATCCAGGAGCTCTAAATGCCTACAGATCCGACCTTCGCCATGACCCCGCTAGCGCGTCTGCTCAAGCTCGCGACGCTCACGCCACTGCTGTTGATCAGCCCATGCGTTCTGGCACAAGTAGTTGATAACAGGGCATTGACTATCGACGCCACTGCTCCCGCGAAAGAGGACTACCTGGTACGAAACGCTGGCAGCCTGACGGCCAACGGTGCCAGAACCGCGCAGATTCGTGCGCAAACGGGGTCGAGCCTGCAGCTCAATAACACCCAGGTTACTGCGTTGGGGAGCGCCAATGGCGTCGATCTGTCCGCCAGTGAAGCAACGATCAGCAACAAGAGCACCGTGGTGAGCACCACCACGGGCTTGCGTCTGGCCCATACGCCGCTTGGAGGCTCGAAAGCGACCGTCAATGATAGCCAGATTACGGGTGGCGCAGTGGGGGCCAGTGTCAGCGCACAAAGCCAATTGATCCTTGAGAACCAGTCCAGGGTGACCGGCAGTAATGCCGACGGCGTCGGGGTTCGGAGTTTCGGTGGCAGTATTTCAGCCACCGAAAGCAGCATTACCGGCGGGCTGAACGGTATCTTCCTGTTCGCCGACCAGGCACTGCCGGCCGACAATGCCCTGGTGCTCGACAAGTCCCATGTCGAAGGCATCACCGGTTCGGCCATCGTGGTCGATGGCCAGACCCAGACCAACACCGAACAGGTCAATATTCAGGTCAACAACGGTTCCACGCTCAAGGGCGGCAACGGCACTCTATTAGAGGTTATCAACGGCTCATCGGCCAATTTCAATGTTGATAACAGTCATCTGGTGGGCGACGTGATTGTGGCCGATGGCGCCAGCGCCAATGTCGCCCTTGACCACTCCGCGACGTTGACCGGGCGCCTGGAAAATGTGCAGAACCTGTCGATCAGCAATGAGGCCCGCTGGGTGATGGTCGGTGACGGTCAGGTGCAGAACCTGACGTTGAACGGCGGCGGCGTGCAGTTCGGTAATCCGGGCCAGTATTTCAACCTGTCGGTGGAAACGCTCTCGGGCGAGGGCGGTACGTTCCATATGCACAACGACTTCACCACGGGCCAGGTCGACACCTTGACCGTCACAGGCAATGCCAGCGGCAACCATGTGATTGCGCTCGATAGCCAGGGCACAGAGCCGGTGGGTGCGGGGTCGACCTCGGTGGTCCATATCGGTTCGGGCGACGCAACCTTCGCCCTCAAGGACGGTGCCGTGGACCTCGGTGCCTTTTCCTACGACCTGATCAAGCAGGGCGACAACGACTGGGTGCTCAATTCCGCCAGCCGCGTCATCAGCCCGGGCACGCAATCGGTCATGGCCCTGTTTGATGCCTCGACCACGGTCTGGTACGGCGAACTCAGCACCTTGCGCACTCGCATGGGCGAAGTGCGCATGGATCAAGGCAAGGCCGGCGGCTGGATCAGGGCCTATGGCAACAAGTACAACGTCAGCGAAAGCTCCGGCGTGGCCTACAAACAAACCCAGCAAGGCCTGTCGTTCGGCGCCGACGCGCCGCTGCCGGTGGGGGATGGGCAATGGTTGTTCGGTGTGCTGGGCGGCTACAGCAAGTCTGACCTGGACCTCAGCCGGGGCACCACGGGCGAAGTCGACAGCTACTCCCTGGGCCTATACACCACCTGGCTCGATGCACAAAGTGGCTACTACTTCGATGGTGTCCTGAAGTACAACCGCTTCCAGAACGAGTCTGACGTGCGACTCAGTGACGGCAAAAAAGCCAAGGGCGACTACGACACCAACGGTATCGGAGCGTCACTGGAGTTTGGTCGGCATATCAAGCTGGCGAACGATTACTTTGTCGAGCCCTTCGCGCAGATGAACGCGGTGAGTATCGATGGAGCAAGTTACACCCTGGATAACGGCCTTTCCGCCAAAGGTGACCGGGTGCATTCGTTGCTGGGTAAAGTCGGTGCAACGGTGGGACGTAACTTTGTATTGGGTGAAGGAAAAGTCGTGCAGCCGTATCTGCGCACGGCCTATGTCCATGAATTCGCCACAGACAGCGACGTCGAGGTCAACACCAATCGCTTCAACTCCGATCTTTCCGGATCCCGCGGTGAGCTGGGGGCGGGTATTGCCATGAAAGTGACGGACCGTGTAGCGATTCATGCTGACTTCGATTACAGCAACGGCGACAAGATCGAACAGCCATGGGGTGCCAACGTGGGTGTGCGTTACAGCTGGTAATTGCATCACGTGCTGCTGCCCGTCATGGACGATGGGCCTGTCACCGGTTCAACGTTCTTTTGTCGCTTGAGTGGGACACATGCGCGGTCTCCTTCAGGCTTTATCCGAGGAGTCTTGTTCATGGTCACGCTCAACGATACGCCGCGCTCTTTTAACCCCACGGCACCCAAGCCTGAGGTGAAAGAGTTGCTGCCTGATGTTCCATCTGGCCAGCCCGGCTTGTTACCGGAGGCGGCGACTCGTGCCGACCTGAAGGTCTGGTTCACTGTCCCTCAGTATTCCGATCCGGCCATGGCCGAGGAAAAGGTAGAACTGTTCGTTGACGGTCAAGACGTCGCGATAACGACCCGGTATTGGAATGCACCGATTACTGATTCCGATCGTTATCTGCTGTTGTCGAGCGATTGGTTGCGCAAGAATGACGGGGAGCATCGACTTCACTACAAGACAACGATCTACAACGGCGTAGAAAACCAATCCTTTGATCTGACGATCACGCTCGACACCCGCGCGCCTGTACTGGCGACTGCCAGCACACCGATTCTCCCTTCCGAAGTTATCCCGCCCAATGAGTTAACGGCGTATTACCTTGAAGACGAAGACAAGGTATGGGTAGAAATTCCCCGTTACGACAAACCTGAAGTGGGTGACATCATCACTTGGTATTGGGATCGGAGCGCCTCCGGAACGACGAAAGGCGGGACCTGGGAACTGACCGCACTGGACTTGGACAAGCCCTTATCCTTTTATGTTGACGGCGACTGGATCCGTCTTCAGCAGGATGGCGATCGTTTCATCTGGTACACCGTGGCGGATCGGGCAGGCAACCCTCCGAATGGGCAATCTGCAGTCCAACCGTTATTTGTCAAGGCACAACCCATCCCCCGAAATTTACCGCCACCGAAAGTGGTTGAAACTGGCGCTACAGGCTGGCCGAGCAGTGGCACGTTGAACCCCGTCAATGCGGTCAATGGCGTCAAGGTGATTCTTAACCCGGCGTCGGTCATCTATCCCGATGAAGTGCCTCAGGTACGCTGGGGCAAAGAAGGAGAGCTGGGGTATTACCTCGCCGATCCGATCGAGGAAGGTGTCTGGGAGTATCAAATTCCCAAAGCTTACATGGCCCCACATTTCGGCAAAGTGGTGCCGGTGGTTTATCAGTTCAAGGATAAAAAAGGCGAGTTGCACGAGTCGGCCGCGTTCACGCTGACGGTCAGTCAGTATCCAAGAGACAGGCTTGCAGCTCCTCAGTGTGCAGAGGGCTCACCTTTGAGCATGGCCTTGGTGCCATCCGAGGGCGCCAGCATCACTATGATCGCGTGGCCGTTTATCGCGGCAGGTCAACAGCTGATCATCAGGGTCGAGGGTCGGGAAGACGCCACCGGAGACCTCATCAATCAGATGGTATTGGATCGGCACGTGGTCACCGCTGGACAAGTCTCGACCGGAATCATCAAGGGGCAGGCGTTGGTAACAAAGGCATTTCTGCAGAAAATCAGGCTCAACACAAATCTGGTCGTCAAAGCTTACGTCAGTTACGACAACGGCCAGACCTGGAATGGCAGCAGCGCGCCCAATCCGAATACCCAGCATTTCCCCTGGCTGTCGCCAAGGCTGATTGCCTGACGTGGAAAAGGCGCAAGCCCCGGTCGGGGCTTGCGCGGACATTACTGATAGGTGACGGTAAATGCCAGGGAGCCTTTGGCCGCGCCGGCACCGATATCGACTCGATCGGCGGTCTGATAAAAACGGGCCGTAAAAGGAAGTACGGTCGTACCCGTAGGGTTGATGGCTATCAGGGGAACTTCAGTGCCAAGGGCGACAGGGGTGATTGCATCGTCGCGCAGGATCTGAATGCCCAGGCCCTTCGCCGTCGAGCCTGTCCCCAGGGTGAACACTCCATCACTGCCATCCGTCACCGGCACCGAGCCATTGGCCCCGTCGAGGCGAATGTGAGCCGTGGCGACGTTGCCGCCACTGGGGTCCCCCTCACAATCGCTCAGGGTGATAGTGAAAGGCTTGGGCGAGGTGGTGAAGCCAATGTGGGTAAAGTCCGTAGTCGGCCAGGTTCCCAACTGCACGGGGTCGGCACTGACCGGATTGGCAAGCGCCGTGCACTGCGACTGAATGACGGTGCCGCGGACATCGTAGTTGAACACCGTATTGAGCCCCGTCAGGCTTCCGCTGAACAAGCGGGTGCTGAAACTTTGCGGTCCAGGCAGGATCGGTCCGGTCTTGACCAGCGTCAAGTAGTTGTACAGCGACGCCAGGGGGATGGCAGTGAAAATCTGGTGATTGGCCTCTGCGGCGAACGGGACGACAGGCGCGCCAATGGGCCGAAACGAGTTCTCAGGGCCGCCCTCGAACGGAAATCCAAGCCGGACTCTGGCGCCAATGCCGTTGTTGATCCCGGTGTTCATCACCTTGCCATTGATGTCCTCGCCATTGAGCGGTGGCAACGTACCGGGAAAAATGGGTGCAATGGGTGTTGCCTCAAACCTCAAGCGCGCATTGCCATCGTTGAAGCAAGTGATCGACAAGCCTTCGCTATTGTTGGTGAAGAAAAACTTGTCGAAGGTTCCGATCAGGCTCCCCGGCCGTGAGTCTCGAGGCACGTAGACATTGCCCACGTTGACACTGAATGTCATCAGGCCGGGCGCTGATCCCCAATGACAGCCGTTAACGTTTCCGGGCGCTGCTACAGCCGTTTGCGTCATGACGCCGACAGCCAGCGCCGTCAGCGCGGTGAGATGTCGTACCGTCGCATTCATGTTCTGTTTCCTGGATAGGAGGGGAATGTGGCTTTCATTCATTTAAATGCACGTCACTTGCTGCAGGCGATATCCCTGAGCCTCATCCATGGTCTGCGGGTCAATGTTGAGCTGGCAGGATTGCTCGACCTCATCGCCCCAGCGCACATCGAGTCGTTGCGGCTCGGCACTGGTGGCAAGCATGAACTGGCCTGCCTGTCCGACAACTCCGATCGTTTCGCCCTCACTGTTGCTGATGTGGGCTCCAAACGGCAGTGGAAGGCCGCCGGTGGTGTGCCCGGTGATGAGCAAGCGCTGGATTTTGCGTGCGTCGAAGCGGGTCTTGACCACTGCGCCTCGACGCGGCACCACCTGGCTGGTGCCATTGTCGATTTCAATTTCGGGGCCCAATTGGTCCGTTTCAAGCTCGATCCGGTTGACTCGATAGGGCCTCAGGTAAGGCACTAACGCATAGCCGCGTTCATTGGTCCGCACTCCGGAGGCGTTGGCGATACCCACGCCGGCAATACCGGGCACTTCGACCAGTCCGGCCGTTTCACCCAGGTACGGCCCCAATTCGAGCCCGTCCGAGTGCAGCAACAACGCGCCGCTGGCGTTCAAAGAAACGCTGCGGTAATCGTTGCCTTGAGTCACGCCCGCGCCAAGACTTCCCTGGGGAATCTGGTAGCCGACGGCCAGGGACGCGGATTGCTGATGCAGATCGTCCCTGGCCAGTGACGCCCGGTAATTCAGTTGGCTGTCATCGGCGGTGCCGCTCAGGCTGGCGCGCTGACTGAACGTATTGGCGCTTTTTTGCAGATCAAAGGTGGCTGTACTGGAACGCCCGAAATCCACCGGCATCGACACACTCAAGCCCATTTGCCGATCACTGCTACCGTTGCGGTCGCTGAGTGACTGACTGGCGAACAGGTTGTAGCTGATGCCTTGATGATGGGTGTTGAAGTTGAATTGAAACTGACGACGTTCATAGTCGCTGCGCCAGTAGTCTTCCTGGGACAGCGTCAGGTTCAGCGAACTTTGCTTGCCGATATTCTGGAAAACCGAAGCCTCCAGACGGCTGCGGCGGCTACCGTGATAGGCCGAGTCGCGACTGCGCTGCCGCACGGCTTCGTCGAAGTCGCGATAGCCTTCGGTGGAATAGCGATAACCGGCAAAGCGCAGATTGGTCCGGCTCTGAAACGCCTTTCCATACTTGATTGCATAGCTCATGCCTTGCGTCGAGGACGCGTCAGAGGTATCGACCTCGGCGGCGGAGTGGGTGACGTCGAAGGACAGCGCGCCGATCGCTCCCAGGTCCTTGCCAATACCGGCGTTGCCGGCACGGTAGAAGTCACTGGCCATCAAGCCGCCGTACAGCGTCGAGCCCCAATCGGTTCCCAGTGCCAGGGTACCTTGCCAAAGCAGCGGCTCCTCAAGGTTTGATGCGGTGTAGTAGCGCCCGACACTGGCGCTGTAGCGCCAGGTTCCTTCGCGTAGCAGGTTGCCGAGTGTGGCGTAGGGTTGAGTAAAGCGACGGACCTGGCCATCGGCTTCGGTCAGCACGATCTCCAACTCGCCACTGCCGCCGGCGGTACTCAGGTCGTCGATCTCATAAGGGCCGGCACTGACGTAGGTGGAGTAGATCGGATAGCCGTTCTGCAGAATCTCCAGTTTGGCCCGGCTCAGCGCCACGCCGCGGATGACAGGCGCATAGCCCTGCAGCACATCGGGCAGCATGCCCTGGTCGGAACGCAGGACCACGCCCTTGAGTGGCAAGACTTTGAACGCGTCACCCGGCGTGGAGGTTTCACCCAGGGTCAGGTTGGCGTTCATCCCAGGCAGGTCCCGTTGGGCGTAGGCGTAGGCCCTGCTCCAGCTGCGCTCTCCGTATTCATCCTGGCGCAGACTCTGATTGCTGCGCAAACGCCAGGGGCCCAGATTCAGACCGCTGTTGAGGTACAGGTCCTGACTGCTGGTGCTGCCAGAATGATTGCTGGAGCCCTGCTGGGCCGACGCCTGATAATTGACGAAGGCCGCGTTAATCCCGTAATCCCAGTGCTCGGGGTCTATCTGGCCGAGCATGTCGCGGCGCATGACGATTTGCGGAATGGAAACATCGAGGCGCAATGCACTGCCATCCAGTTCGGTTTTGGCGCTGGGAATCAGGCCAGCCAGATCGACGCAAGTCTGTTGCAACGATATCGGCTCGGCCAGGCTTTCTAGGCGAACCCCGAACTCTTCCAGCAATGATGCCGACAGGCAAGGCAAGAGCCGCTCTCCATCGGGGCTTGCTTCGAACTGAAGTTCCCGGTGCCCGAAAAATCGGGAATTGACTTGAATGTCGACCCAATAGCGACCGGGCCCCACGTCTGGTCGGTTGGCCAGCGCCGCCAAAGCCAGTGCTCCTGCATCAGCGGCATGATCCGGGCTCTGACGCATGAAGCTGGCCTGGAATTCGTTGTTTGAATTCGCTTTGGCGAGCCTGATTTCCAGCAGCGCCGTGCTGCTGCCGAGAACGATCAGCGGGACAAAACGCAGGCGGCCGGCCGCCAGCCGATGTCCGGTTAAAAAAGTCATAAACGAAATCCTGACAAGGTAGGCAGTGAGCAGCTTCCTAAGGGGTCAGCTGGATCGGCAGGCGCAGTGGCGCGCTGTAACCGCCGTAGTCATTGATCGCGGAGAATTCCACGTGCAGGCCTGGACCGGCCTTGACGCCATTGAGGGTGTAGTGCTGGCTGGCAAATGGCTCGACCATGGGGGCGCTGGCCAGTTTTTGCTGCTGGCCATTGCCACTGACATCCAGACGACTGAAGGAAACGTGGAACGGAGTCGGGTTATGCACCTCGAGTTGCGCCTGGCCATTAACCTGACGGATTGACCATTGCAGATCCTTGAGGCGAGGGATCGGGTTGCCCTTGAGCTGCGTCGGTCGATAGAACAGTTTGATGCGAGTGCGCAGGGCGATGTTCAGGACATTGCCTTCGCTGGCGACGGCCTGAGGGATCTCCTGCACATTGAAATAGAACACTGACTCCCGATCCGTCGGGAGCGTATTGGGCAGTCCGTTGATCTGCACTTGCTGCTGCTTGCCGGGGTTCAGCCGAAACAAGGGCGGGGAGGGAATGAACGGCACGGCCGTGGTCGTATCGTCGGCTGCGGTGTTGACCCAGGTTTGTACGGCGAATGCCTTGTCGCTGGGGTTGGCGACAATGACGGACACACTGCGTTTGTCGCTGTCGAACACCACTCGGGTCGCACTGATGGTCAGGGCCGCGTGGCTGGAGGGTATATGGGCCGTCAGCATGAAAAAAGTGAGGCAGGCGCCCAAGGCTGGTCGGCAAGCGACAGCCTGTTTGATAGAGCCGAACATGAGAGAAGTACCTTTGGAATCCTGGGTGTGGAACGACCACCCAAGCGTGTTCAACGTGCTGCCGCCTGCACGTTCCAGGCGCTGTGCAGGCGGCAGCCAGGGCTATCAGTTCACGGCAACGCTGAACTGGATGTCTGCCGAGGCGACACCAGCGGTCACGGCTGCGGTCAGCGAGCGATAGGAGGCATTGAACCGCAGGTCGGTCGGGCGGTCGAAGGCGATCGGGTAATCGGCGCTTTCCACGCCGGAGGACAGCAGGGCACCTTTGGCGTCCCGCAGCGCGATGGCGACATTCTTGGCGCCATCCTGGTTCGGTGTGACCGAGAAGTAGAGTCCGCTGGCATCGGTAGGGCCGGTAAAGGTCACTTTCGCGACGTTGGGATTGGTTGGGTCCAGCGTGCAGCCGCTGCCACCCTTGACGCGCAGGACAAAACCTTTGCCCCCCAGTTCCTGACCGACAGCAGTGAAACGGCTGGCCTCAACCCCGACCATTTTCACCAGGTTGCCGATGGAGCCGTCACCAGGGTTGACCACGTCGATCGGGCAAGTGCTGTTGGTGATCATGCCCTCGAAGTTGATCAACCCTGGGTTTGCGAATGCCTGAGTGCCAGCGAAGCTGGCTGCCAGACCCAGGGAAAGAGCCAGTAGAGATTTTTTCATGTCGATAATTCTTTTATTAATAAACGTTAACCGGCCTACAGGCGCGAGACGTTGCCGGGTGGCGTTGCAATGGAGGGGGATTGGCGTTGCGTGTCTCGGCGGGGGGGTTCTAGGGAGGGGGGGGAGCGGGGG
>NZ_JALJRO010000035.1:0-30713 GCF_024519635.1 Pseudomonas sp. Pse1 | reverse complement strand
CTCGCCGTAAGGGCGAAACCATAGGTGGCCGTTACCGCAGGAATGGATATGTACACAAACAGATCGCCATCGCTACGGGGCGGCGACCCGACAAGCCAGCTCCCACAGAATTAACTCGCGCCCTCCCAAAAAAAAACCAAAAAAAACGGCAACCGCTGGTACGGTCGCCGTATAAAAAACGGGTGCTTGTAACACCAGTCGTCACCGCACGGCGTGAGGAGTCAACACCGTGCAGCCCTGCCATACACAGGCAAAGCCCTCAGAACCCCCAGCGCAGCAACAACAGCACCAACACCACCAGGAACACCGT
This sequence comes from Pseudomonas sp. Pse1, assembly GCF_024519635.1. Lineage (NCBI taxonomy): Bacteria > Pseudomonadati > Pseudomonadota > Gammaproteobacteria > Pseudomonadales > Pseudomonadaceae > Pseudomonas > Pseudomonas sp. Pse1. The sequence continues at coordinate 30,403 of NZ_JALJRO010000035.1, read as the reverse complement.
CTCCCCCACCATCAGCAGGATCGGCTTGATACCCACCGAGGCCAGTTCCTTGAGGCGAGTCTTCATGCCCAGGGCGCTGATGGAGATCACCAGGCACCAGCGCGACAGTTCGTTGATCGAGCCCTGCACCGCCGGTGCAACCCAGCCGGTGCTGTTGATGCAGGCGAGAATCAGGAAGCCCACGGCGAACCACGGCAGCAACGGCGGACGCTTGCCCGTCGGGTCGGCGCCCTGCATGCGGGTGATCATTGCGGCGGTGACGATCACCGGCACCAGCATCGCCACCCGCATCAGCTTGACCACCGTGGCCGTATCGCCAGTCTCGGTCGACATGCTGTAGCCGGCACCCACCACTTGGGCCACGTCGTGAATGGTCGCTCCAAGAAACACCCCGGCGACCTGCGGCGACAGGTGCAGCCAGTTGGCGATCATCGGATAGACGATCATCGCCATGGTCGACAGCGCCGACACGCCGATCACCGTGAACAGGGTCGCCCGCTCCTTCTGCGGATGATTGGGCAAGGCCGCCGCCAGCGCCAGGGCCGCCGAGGCGCCGCAGATCGCCGTGGCGCCGCCGGTGAGCATGCCGAACAGGCGCTGGAAACCCAGGGCCTTGGCCGCGATCACCGACACGCCGATGGTCACCACCACCAAAATCACCACCAGGGCGATCGGTTTCCAGCCCAGCGCTGCCATCTGCTCCAGGGTGATGCGCATGCCCAGCAGGGCCACGCCGATGCGCAACACGGTGCGCGCGGTGAACTCGACGCCGGCCTTGCACGGGCCGTCATCAGCGAGAAAATTCAGGGCCATGCCCAGCAGCAAGGCAAACAGCATGACCGGCGCACCGTAGTGCTCCGACAAAAAAGACGCCGCCGCCGCGACAATCAGGCTGACGATAAATCCCGGCGCCAGTTCGCGCGTGCGACTGTGGATACGGGTAAGAGCAATGGCGCTCATGGCGCGGACTCCTCGGTTGCGATAACGATAAACGCCTGGTCGTCGATGATCTCGACCGGGTAGCTCGTGACTTTTACAGCGTTGGAATTGAGCAGGTAACCGCTGTGCAAATCGAAGCGCAGGCCATGGGCGCAGCACTGGATCACTCGCCCTTCAAGACGCCCGCCACACAGCGAAGCGCCCTGGTGCGGGCAACTGTCGTCGATCACAAACAACTGCCCGTCGACGTTGAACAACGCCAGGCTCTTGTCATCGAATTCGAACAACGCGCGCCCACCCACCGGCGGGTATTTACCGGCCGGTACCGCCACACGCCGACTCATGCAATCTGCCGCTCGCTGTCCTTGAGCGCCTGGCTCATCGCGCCGAGCAAGGCTGAAGCAGGCTGCGCGCCGACCACCGTCATGCCCTGGTTGAACTGGAAGCTCGGCACCCCGCTGCCGCCACCGGGCGCGCCGACATAGGCACTGCCGTCCCCCAACAGGCTGTCGGCCACCACTTGCGGGTCGATGCCACAGGAACGGGCAATCCGCAGCAGGGTTTCACGGTCGCCGAGGTCCTCGCCCTTGTGGAAGTAGGCGGCGAACAGGCGCTCCAGCAGCACATCGCGCTGCACCACATTGCCCACGACGCTGACATGCTCGAACAGTCGATGGGCGTCGGCGGTGTTGGGCATGGTCGCGATTCGGCTGAAGTCGATGTTCAAGCCCACCGCTGCCGCCGACTGGCGCACCTGTTCCTGACGCATCTCTACGGCCTCGACACTGCCCAGGCGCTGGCGATAGAACTCAGCGAACGGCACACCTTGCACCGGCAGTTGCGGCAGCAATTGCACGCCATGCCACTGGGTATCGATCTGCACATCCGGCTGACGGCTGCGGAACTGCACCAAAGCATGTTCCAGCTGACGCTTGCCGATCAGGCACCAGGGGCAGATCAAATCGAAAAACACATCAATCCGTAAACGACGACTCACAACTTCACCTCTAACCCGGTTTCGGCAACGGCAACAGCCACGCGCTGTCCCTGAAGGCGGGCAATATCTTTGTGGTAGTGACACTTGGCGTAAAAGAACACCGCCGCCGCCGCGAGGCTGACCAGTGGCACCAATTGAAACGCGGCATGCAGGCCGATCAGGTCAGACACCCGACCGGTGATAAACGGGCCTGGCGCCAGCCCCAGCAGGTTATTGGCCAGGGTCAGGGTGGCGAACGCGGTGCCGTGCACCGAGTAATGCGTCAGGTTGGCAACCATCGCCCCGCACGGGCCGGTGGTACCGGTGGCAATCAACATGCCCAGGCAGATCAACACCAGTTGCAGCGGTCCCGCCTGCAAGGCAAACGCTGCCGACAACAGCAGGCAACTGGCCAGGCAGAAGGCGATGGCCAGGCTGACCTTACGCTCCGGCGAATGCCGGCACAGGCGATCGCTGAGCATGCCGCACAGGATCATCCCGGCGCCGCTGCACAGGACGATGATCGCCGCCATGCCGCCGGCCTTGTCGGTGGGCATGTCGTAGTAGCGGTTGAGGTAGCTGGGAATCCACACCATCACCGTGCCGCCGACGAACAATTGCAAGCCGCTGGCGACGTAGGTGGCGACGACCGAACGGCTCGACCACAGGGTGCGCAACGGTTGCTTGACCTTGGCTGCCGCTTTGGCCACGCGCTGCGGGGCGATCCGCGCTTCCTTGACGATCAGCGGGTACAGCAGCGCCAGCACCAGGCCGAACAGCGCCATGCCGGCGAACGACCAGCGCCAGCCGAGCTTGGCCGCAATCGCCCCACCCAACGCCATGCCCAGCACCGAACCAAACATCCCGCCGGCCATGAAGGCACTGGCCAGGGTTGCCCGCATGTGCTTGGGAAACACCGAAATCACCACGGCGATCCCGACGCTGCCATAGGCCGCCTCACCCACCCCAACCATGAAGCGGGCGATGAACATTTGCTGGTAATCCTGGGCCAGCGCGCAGCCGAGGGTCGCCAGGCTCCAGAGCATGGCCATGATTGCCAGGCTCTTGACCCGGCCATAACGGTCGGCCATCAGCGACAGCGGAAACGTCAGCAGCCCGACCATCAGCGCGACGATGCCGCTGAGCAGGCCGAGCTGGCCGTCGCTCAGGGCCCACTCGCTTTTCAGCAGCGGGAACACCGCGTTGAGCACCTGGCGCGACATGTAGTCGGAAATCAGCAAGCCGAACGTCAGGGCAAAGACGATCCAGGCGTAGCTGCGTGCAACGCCGACACAACCTTGGTCGTCATCGCCGTCGGCAATTGGGTGAAAGGCCATTTAGCCTCCTCAAAGCTTTGTTTTATTGTTGTTATCAAGCATGTAAAGCGCACCGGGCGGGCGTTCACGGACGCGCGCCCGGTGCGACGGTCAGCCGCGCTGCGGCACACCTTTTTGCCCAGCCTTGCGGTTGGGGGCCATACCGTTGGCCAGCAGGGTTTCTTCGATGCTGTTGTATTGCACACCGATGCGATAGATCTCGCGGGCTTCCTTGCCGTTGGCGACTTCGCGACCCAGCTCGTGAGCAATGCGCACGGTTTGCTTGATCTGATCCACCGAGCCGAAACGCGCGCCCTTGTGATCAATAATAGTGTCTTCGTTGCCCACCCGAGCGTGCAGCCCCATGGCCATGGACATAGTGTTAAACGGCAGCACGTTCTTCAGCAGCGACTCGGCGGTCAGGGTGCAGGCGTCCGGCACGCGGTGGATGAAGTTCATGAAGTTGAACGGGTTCGGGCCGTCGAAGCCGCCGCCGATACCGATCCAGGTCAGGTTCAGCGGGCCCATGTACACGCCACGACGCACCAGGCGCTCGAGGGTTTCCAGGGCGTGCATGCCGGTCAGCTGGAAGTGCGGCTGGATGCCGTTTTCGGTCAGGCGCTTGAGGTGCTCGGCGACCCAGGCCGGGCCGGCCGGTACGGTCATTTCGCTGTAGGCCGCATGAATCATCGGGTTATCCAGGGAAGTGCCCTTGAGGTACTCCGGATACAGCAGTTCCATGATGTTCATCTGGGTGGTGTTGATCGCCACCGTCACCTGGTCCGGTTTCGGCGTCAGCTCGGCGAGCATGTGCCGGGTGTCGTCGGACAGCCACTTGGCCGCTTCGCCGTCGCTTTCCGGGGCGAAGGAAATCGAACCGCCGACCTGGATAATCATCTCCGGCACGGCTTCGCGCACACCGGCGATCAGCTCGTTGAATTTCGACAGACGCTTGGAGCCCTTGCCGTCCAGTTCACGCACGTGCAGGTGCAGCACGGTGGCGCCGGCGTCATAGCATTCGACGGCCTTCTGCACCTGTTCGTCCATGGTCAGCGGGATGTCTTCGGGGAAATCTTCCGGCATCCACTCCGGACCATACGGGGCCACGGTGATGACCACCTTTTCCATGTTTTCCGGGTGCAGGGAATCGTCGAAGAATTGCATGAGTTACTCCAGTTCTTATGATTGTCCCGTCCACCCGGGTTCGCGCCGGGCGGACGTGTTTACGAGAGCGAATGCAGAAGCGGTGGATCAGTAGGTCTTGTCGCCGATGATCCCGGCGCGCTCCATCTTGCGATGGCATGGCGGGTAGTCCATGACCGCGTAATGCTGGGTGCTGCGGTTGTCCCAGATCGCGATGCTGTTGGGCTTCCAGCGCCAGCGCACCTGATACTCGGGGATGTACGCCTGGCTGATCAGGTAACGCAGCAACTCGCCGGCGCCGGGGTTGGCGTCCTGGCCGAAACGCACCCGATCCGGGGTGTGGTAGTTGCTGAAATGGGTGGTGAAGGCGTTGACGAACAACACCTTCTCGCCGGTTTCCGGGTGGGTACGCACCACCGGGTGCTCGGCGTCCGGGTACATGGCCTTGAGCGCCAGGCGCTTTTCGATCGGCATGGCCGCGCCGAAACTCGCCTCGATGCTGTGGCGGGCACGCAAGTCGGCGATTTTCAGCTTCACGTCGTCCGGCAGGTTGGCGTAGGCCTGGACCATGTTGGTCCACATGGTGTCGCCGCCCACCGGCGGGCATTCCACGCAGCGCAGCACGCAGCCCATGGGCGGTGCCTCGCGCCAGGTGGCGTCGGTGTGCCAGGCGTTCTCGTAGCGATCCATCGGCTGGTCCGGATTCTTGTAGATCCGCACCAGGCCCGGATGCTCAGGGTCACTGCCGGCCACCGGGTGGTCTTCCAGCTCGCCGAAACGCCGGGCGAAGGCCACGTGTTCGGCGCGGGTGATGTCCTGGTCGCGCAGGAACACCACGCGATGCTGGAGCAACTGCTGGCGGATCTCGGCAAACAGACCGTCATCATGCACCGCGTCGGCAAGATTGACGCCAATCAGCTCGGCGCCAATGCTGCAGGTCAATTGTTCGACTTTCATGGCTGGCCGCTCCTTAAATGACGAAAATCGACGAGCCGGTGGTCTTGCGTGACTCAAGGTCGCGATGGGCCTGCACCGCGTCCTGCAGGGCGTAGTGCTGGTTGATCTCGATCTTGATCCGGCCGCTGCCAACGTGGTCGAACAACTCGCCGGCCAGCTCGGCTTTTTCCGCCGGGTCGCTGATGTAGTTGGCCAGGGCCGGACGGGTCAGGAACAGCGAACCCTTCATCGCCAGCAGCACCGGGTCGAACGCCGGGATCGGCCCCGACGCGGTCCCCACGCAGACCATCAGGCCGCGCGGCTTCAACGAATCCAGGGAGCCCATGAAAGTGTTCTTGCCGACGCTGTCGAACACCACGTTGACGCCAACGCCGTCGGTCAGTTCACGCACGCGGGCGGCGACGTCTTCATGGCTGTAGTTAATGGTGTGGTCGCAACCGTGAGCGCGGGCGATTTCGGCCTTTTGCTCGGTGGACACGGTGCCAATCACGTTCAGGCCGAGCAGCTTGGCCCATTGCGAAACGATCAGGCCGACACCGCCGGCAGCGGCGTGCAGCAGGATGGTGTCACCGGCTTTGAAGTCGTAAATACGGCGCATCAGGTACGAAGAGGTCAGGCCACGCATGGTCATTGCCGCGGCGGTTTCGAAGCTGATGGTTTCCGGCAGTTTGATCAGCGGCGCGGCCGGGATCAGGCGCTCGGTGCTGTAGGCACCCAGGGTATTGAGAAAACCGGTGTAGGTGACGCGGTCGCCCACCTGGACGTTGGTCACCCCTTCACCGACGGCCTGGACCACGCCGGAGGCCTCGACGCCCATGCCGTTGGGCATCGGGATCGGGTAGGTGCCATTGCGGAAATAGGTGTCGGCATAGTTGAGGCCGACGGCCACATGGCGCAGACGAACCTGCCCGGGACCGGGTTCACCGACGTCGACATCTTCATAGCGAAGGACTTCGGGACCGCCGGTTTCGTAGAAGCGAATGGCTTTGGCCATGTTTTATTATTCTCCAATACAGGGTTGGCATTCGGTATCGATTTGCGCTGATTGGACTGTAGGTCGCCACCCGTTGGCTCGCTTCTCATCAGGCGACAACGGCTTTTCATTTGATGACAGCACGCCGCCCGGCAATGGATGACTTATCTGCCGGCGGCCGCTAACCTGCGCAGATCACCCCGCAGGCCAGTCCTGCCATGCACTCGGCGAGCAACCCATGAAATCCCCCGCAGGCCTGCTGCTGTCGGCCATCGAGCTGGATCGCGATAGCGCGGTGCCGCTGTACCGCCAGCTGTATCTGCAGATTCGCAAACAGATTCTCGGCGGCAAGCTGCAGGGTGGCGTACGCCTGCCGTCGACGCGGACCCTGAGCAAGGAACTGGCGCTGTCGCGGATCACCATTCTCAACGCCTTTGACCAACTGATCGCCGAGGGCTTCCTCGCCTCGCGCACCGGCGCCGGCACCTATGTCGGCGACGAATGGGAAAACCGTGGGGCGCGAGATGCCGAGGCTGAAGAACCGCCGCCGCGCCTGTCGGACCTCAGCCAGTCGATGCTGTCGCTGCGCAGCGATCATTTTCGTGGGGTGTCCTATACCGATTGGGACCCGGCGACCCCGACCTCCTTCCTGCCCAGCCACAGCACTTACGACAGCTTCCCGCTGGCGGTATGGCGACGGCTGATGAACCGCCACCTGCTCAAGCCGACCAAATCGATGCTCGGCTACGGCGAACTGCAGGGCCTGCAGGCGTTGCGCACGGCCATTGCCGACTACGTGTTCGACGCCCGTGGCATCGACTGCAAGGTCGAACAAGTGGTGATCGTCTCCGGTGCCCAGCAGGCCTTCAACCTGTTGGCCATGCTGCTGCTCAATCCCCAGGACCGCGCCTGGATGGAAGACCCCGGGCACATCGCCGCGCGCATTGCCCTGCAGGCCCAGGGCGCCCAGGTGGTGCCACTGCCCATCGACGAGCAAGGCATCGACATCGCCCAAGGCCTGGCCGAATGCCCGGACGCGCGCCTGGTATTCACCACGCCGTCGCGCCAGCACCCGCTCGGCGTGACCATGAGCTACGGACGGCGCCAGGCGCTGATTGACTGGGCGACGCAACAGCAGAGCTGGATCATCGAGGACGACTGCGACAGCGAATTTCGCTATCAGGGCCGGTTGCTCCCGGCGCTCTGTGCCATGGACCGCATGACCCGGGTGATCTACGTCGGCACCTTCAGCAAGGTGCTGTTTCCAGCCCTGCGCCTGGGCTACGTGATTTTGCCCCAAGCCCTGGTCGAACCTTTCTGCACCCTGCGCGCGGTGATGGACCGCAGCCCGCCGACGCTGCTCCAGGCGACCACCGCCGACTTCATGAGCGAGGGCCATTTCCTCAGCCATATCCGGCGCATGCGCAGCCTGTACCAGGCGCGCCAGCAGGCGCTGGTGGAACAACTGCAACGGCAACTCGGCGACTTCTTCACCCTCACCCCGGTGGACGCCGGCATGCACCTGATCGCCTGGTTGCCCGCGAACCTGGAGGACGATCAGGTCGCCCGCGACTTGGCCCGGCACAACATTCACACCTACGCCTTGAGCGACTACTGCCTCGCCCATCGCCTGCCGCCGGCGTTGCTGATGGGCTTCGCCGGCACCCCGGAAAAACTCGCGCAGACCCGTGTCGAAGCTCTGGCTCGCGCCTTGGGGGAATTGGGTTACCTGACCCAGGCCGATTGAGGGCCGGCAAGTGGTCTTATGATTTAACCGATAATGGATCTATCGAGAGTTCCTGACTGGCGCGATAAAGGCTGCGCCGGTAGACCCGGTGTCTGAACCAGGAACGACTCGAATGAACAATAAGATCCAAGAGCGCTTCAACACCTTGCTCAGCCACAAGGCTGGGGCGAACGAAACAGTCCCGACCTTGACCCCGGCACTGGCCCGCCAGTTGCTTGAGCGCCTCGACCAACTGCGCCTGTTCGCCCACGCCTACCCGCTGCTGACCAACCTGACCCATGGCCGCGTCACCCCCGCCGACCTGCTGGACTTCGCCTATCGCCACGAGTTGCAGGGTCTGAGCCTGCACCTGCTGGACGGTGAGGAAAACAGCCTCGGCCAGATGAACGCCGATCAACTCCAGGCATTCGCCGACAAAGCTCGGGCGCTGGAGTTGGCCGTGCACCTGGAAATCAGCAGTACGCGCAAGGCCGATGTCGATCAGGTGGTGGCCATCGCCCGGGCCCTGGGCACGCGCAATATCCGCGTCTACTCGCGTTACGAAGGCACGCTGTCGCAGGTCATGGACCGGATCGAGACCGACCTGCACTACCTCGCGCAGCAAGCCGACGAGCACGACCTGTTCTTTGATTTCGAGCAGCACGAAGAACTCAAGAGCGACGAAATCGCCCAACTGTTGAGCCGCCTCAACCACCCGCGTCTGCATGCGCTGTTCGACTTCGGCAACATGATCAACGCCTGCGAACAACCGCTGCCGGCGCTGCGCAACCTCGCGCCGCACATCCGCCAGGTCCACCTCAAGGGCGTGCGCGTGGTCCCCGAATACAACGGTTTCGGCCATTACGGCGTGCTCCAGGGCAGCGCCGAAGACGACCTGCCCAATGCGCGGATGCTGTTCGAACTGCTGCTGCTCGGAGACTCCAGCCCGCAAGTCGTCGCCTTCATTCTCGAGCAGGAAAATCACTACGTGGCGCCGGCGTTCCGTCAGGTCGACGAGGCCAGCGATCCGTTCATTGCCTACCGGGAAATGAGCGAAACCGCCCTGCCCCAAGGCTTTTCCCTGGAACGGATGCTGGCCGACGAGCACCGTTGGGCCAACAACCAGGTGGCCTACGTGCGCGGCCTGCTGGCCGAACTGCGCACCCTGGCCGAACTGACCCTGGCCCACGACAACCACGCCTGACCCTGCCGCGACTCGCTACATCCAATCACGCCTGGAGAATAACAATGACAACCCAAGACAAGGCCAAATGGCTGCGCTTCCTGATCCTCGTCCTCGGCGGCGGGACCATCTACAAACTGGCGAACCTCAAGGACGCTTTCTACATCCCCATGCAGCAATTCATGGGCCTGAGCCACACCGAAATTGGCCTGCTGCTGAGCGCCAACGCGATCATCGCCACCGCCCTGTTCGTCCTCGGCGGGATGCTTGCCGACCGCTACGACACCCGCAAAATGATCCCCCTCGGGCTGATCGGCACCGGTGGCCTGGGGCTGTACCTGGCGACCTTTCCACCGTTCAGCAGCCTGCTGATCGTCTTCAGCCTGCTGGCGGTGTGCGCCGACTGCCTGTTCTGGCCTTCGCTGCTCAAGGCCATCCGCAACCTTGGCGACGAGCAGGAACAGGGTCGCCTGTTCGGCTTGCTCGAAGGCGGTCGCGGGGTGATCGATACCCTGGTGGCGTTCTCTGCGCTGGGTATTTTCGTCGCCCTCGGCTCCGGTGAAGCCGGGCTGAAATCGGCGATCCTGTTCTACTCGGTGATCGACATCCTCGCCGGCACGTTGATCTGGCTGTTGTTGAAAAGCGGTGACACGCAGGCCAGCGCCAAGCCGAAAAAAGGTATGGGCAACCTGCTGGAAGCGATCAAGGTGCCAGGCATCTGGCTGGTCAGCCTCAACGTGTTCATGGTCTACATCGTCTACTGCGGCCTGACCTACTTCATTCCCTACCTCAAGGAAATGTACGGCCTGCCGGTGGCCCTGGTCGGCGCCTACGGCATCATCAACCAGTACTTCCTGAAAATCCTCGGCGGCCCGGCCGGTGGTTTCATTGCCGACAAGCAATTCAAAAGCACCAGCCGCTACCTGAAATGGGCCTTCCTCGCCCTGCTGCCGTTGATGGGCGTCATCCTGTTGATCCCGAAAAGCCCGGGCTTCATCTACGCCGGCATGGCCGCCACCCTGTCCTTCGCGCTGATCGTGTTCTCCATGCGCGGAGTATTCTGGGCGCCCATGGGCGAAGTCGGCATCCCGTCGCACATCACCGGCTCCGCCTTCGGCATCGGCTGCCTGATCGGCTACGCGCCGGGGATGTTCGCCTATGTGATCTACGGCTCGATCCTCGACCACTTTCCCGGTGAGCAGGGCTACAACTATGTGTTCAGCCTGATGAGTGTGCTGGCGTTGGTTGGGTTTATGGTCTCGAGTCTGTTGTATCGGTCGGTGCAGAACAGGTTGGTGGGGGGCGGTGCAGTGGTGAGTGCTGCGTGATTTTGCGGGCTCCCGCAGTTCAATCCCTTGTAGGAGCTGGCTTGTCGGGGCGCCGCATCGCAGCGAAGATCGTCAACGATGACGCAGCTGTCCTGGTTGTACGCGGTGGCCTCGGGTTTTTCGTCGGAACGCCGCCCGGAGCCGGCTCACTCCCACAGTGAATCTGCGATGTATGGAGATCTTGTGATCGACCACAGTCATTGTAGGAGCGAGCCTGCTCGCGATGGGCGTGAACGATGACGCAGCTATCCTGAATGTACGCGGTGGCCTCTGGTTTTTCGCTGGCAAGCCAGCTCCTACGGTTTGGATGGCGATGTAGCAGAATGACGCATCCCCCTGTAGGAGCTGGCTTGTCGGGCCGCCGCATCGCAGCGAAGACCTCCAACGTTGACGCCGCTGTCCTGGATGCATGCGGCGTGCCACTGATTTTTCGCTGGCGATGCAGCACCCCGACAACCCCCTACAACATCACCTCCACATCCCCCGTCGCAAACGCCACACAGGAATAAACCCAGCCAAAATCCCGGTCCGACTGCCGCAGGTGCGCCTCCTGCGGACTAAACACCGGGCCAGACACCAACTTCACTCGACACAAACTGCACTCCCCCGACCGACAAGCATTCTCAACGAAGTAACCATTGCGCTCCAAAGCATTAAGCAACGGCTCACCCACCTTACTGCGAAAGCTGCCACGCCCCTGCACCGTTACCTGCACCTCAGCCTCCAGATCAATCCCCTCAGGCCAACCCGGCTGCCGATCCGGTGACTTCGGCGCACCGTTGGCCTCGACCCGAATCCGTCGCCGCGCCACTCCCAGCTCGCTGAGCAGTTCCAAGCAGCTGTCATTGAACGGCGTCGGCCCGCAGACATAGAACATCCGATTGCCCATCTCACCCAACTGCGCCTGCAACAGCTCGCGACTCAAACGCCCGGTGTGCCCGCGATAACCAGCGGGCGGGCGGGAAATCACCTCGGTCAGGCGAAACTGCGGGTGCGCCTCAGCCAGGGTGCGAAATGCTTCGGCGTAGATCACATCATCGACGTAGCTGTTCACATAGATCAGATGCAAGCGCTGCTCCAAGCCTCGCTCGAGGATGTTCAGCAACATGCTGCGCGCCGGCGCCGCTCCTGAGCCCCCGGCGAGAAACACCAGTTCGTCACCATGAAACAGCGGATTATGGTGAAAGGTGCCCATCGGCCCCGAACTGCGCAGTGGCTGACCCACGTGCACGCGGTCCAGCAAGTACCCGGAAACGAAGCCACCCACTGCGCGCTTGACCGTCAGATCGTAGTACTGGCGCTGCATCGGCGAGGAGGAAATCGCATAGGGTCGCGCCGTGTGCACGCCGTCGATTTCGACGAACAGGTTGATGTATTGCCCGGCCTGGAACGGCGGCAGCAGCTGGCGATCCACCGCCTGCAGGCGCAAGGTTTTGGTGCTCGGCGTGTCGTCGATGACCTGCACCACTTCCAGCGCCAGGCGCTTGGGGTGCAACTGGACCACGGTGCTGGCAACCTCGCCGCGCGCTTCGTAGAAATCCGAACCGCTGTGCTCCAGCGCCCGCTTGGTCGCGAGCGCCTCGGTGTATCCGGCGATCAGGTGCAATGGACTCTGTTCAGACATGCGCCACCTCATTGGTTTTCAGTTGCTTGAGCACGGCCCTGGCCGTGGATTCGCCGGCCATGTAGGTCGGCTGGAAACCGCCCATGGAAGTCCAGGCGCCGGCCATGTACAGCCCCGGCACCGCGTCCAGGCGCTCGCGCAGTAGCGCCGAGTCCTGGGTCGTCTGCTGGAACCCGTAGATCGCCCCGCCCGGGGTGTTGAGGTAGCGCATCATGGTCAGGGGCGTGGCCACCTCGACCTCCTCAATGTGCTGGCGCACCCTTGGGTAGACCTTCTCGATCACGGCGATGAGCTTTTCCGCGAACTCATACTTGGTCCGTGCGTAATCCTCGGGCGCGACCGATTTCCACACGTCGCCGTACTGCAGGCAGACCAGCACCACCTGGCTTTTGCCCTCGGGCGCGGCACTCGGGTCCTCGAGGTTGTAGCAGGTCAACATGCCGCCCAACGGCGGCTCGAGGCTGCCCATGCGCGCGTGAATCTGCGCCTCGTCGAGGGTCTCGTAGATAAAGCTGGAAGCGGTGGTCACCCCCAGTTCCTGCGGCGTGCAGTCCAGTCCGAGGTAGATCACGAAGGCCGAGGTGCCCATGCGCCGCGACTTGAAGTCGGTCTGGATCTGCAACGGCGGCCGCTCAAGGTCAAGCAGTTCGTTGAAGGTGATCAGCGGGCTGGCGTTGGACACCACCGCTGCACAACTGACGCGCTCGCCGCCTTCCAGGCTCACGCCGCAAACTCGCCCGGCGTCGGTGTGAATCCGCTCCACCGCGCAGTTGAAACGCACCTCGCCACCGGCCTCGAGAAACGACTCCACCAGGGCACTGGACATGGCCTGGGAACCGCCCTTGATGTGCCAAGGCTTGAACACCGCGTAGGCGTAGAGCATGGTCGCCAGGTCGGAGAACGGCAGGCGCTCCGGCGGCACGCCGAGGTACAGCCAGTAGGTCGCCAGAATGTTCTTCAGCTTGGCGTCGCTGAAAAACTCATCCAGCACCTCCCGCGCCGAGCGCAAGCCGTACTGCAGATAGTTCGGACACAACGATTTGAGCAACGCCTCGCTGTTGGCCCGGGTGGCCTGGGGCAAGGTCATGAAGCTTTCCAGGGTGACCTTTTCACAGAGCGTCATGAAGCGCTCGACGGCCTCACTTTCGGCTGGATACAGCGCCTGCAGCAGGCGACGGATCCCCGACCAACTGGCCGGCAGGGTCACATCCAATTCGCCCGGCACCACCAGCCGATACAGCGCGTGCTCCTGGATGAACTCGACCTTGTCCAGCACCCCGAGCTTGTCGAACAGCTTGCGCATCACGAACGGTTTGTCCTCGGTGCCCAGGCCGCTGAGCTGATGCAAGGCCACCTCGAATTCGAAGTTGCCGCGCACGAACGAGGTGGCGCAGCCGCCGGGAATGTTGTGCCGCTCGATCAGCAAGGTGCGACTGCCACCCCGTTGCAGCGCGGTCGCAGCGGTCAGCCCGGCATTGCCGGCACCGATTACCACGGCATCGTAGTGCTTCATCGATCACCTCCAACTTTACAGCGATAAGATCAGGTTAAAAAAAACGCCTCCGAGGCGAATGTTAGCGATGCTAAGATCACATCTTAGCAGCGTCAAGATATTTTCCAGTGATAAGATCCAGCCCCTTGCACTCCCCTCGTTTCCAAGGCCCTGCCCCATGAGCAAGACTGCGCAACGCGCCCGCGACACCTACCACGTCGGCAACCTCGCCCCACAGTTGCTCGACGCCGCGCGGCAGATGCTCGAAGAAGTCGGGCCGACCAAACTGTCGCTGCGTGCGGTGTCGGAAAGGGTCGGCGTCAGTGCCACGGCGGCCTACCACCACTACGCCAACCGTGCCGAACTGGTGGGACAACTGGCGGCCCAGGGCTTTCGCGAGCTGGCCAAGGTGATGCGCAGTGAGCCTGAACAACCCGATGGCCGGCAGAAACTGCGCAACGCGACCCTTGCCTATTTCAGCTTCGCACGGCGCAATCCGGCGCTTTACCAGTTGATGTTCGGCCCGGAGCTGGCCGGTAACGAGATGCCGCTCGACTACATCGAGGCTCGCGATACGGCCTTTGGCCAACTCAAGCAGATCATGGTCGAAGTGCTCGGACAGGATCCGGATTCCAGCGAGGTGCGCCGCGCCGCATTGGCCGCCTGGTCCTACACCCACGGCCTGGCCTCGCTGGTGATTCATGGCGTGTTGCAGTTTCCGGCGGGCACCTCGGATGAGCGCTTCGTCGACAGCACCTTACAGGGGTTCGAGCATTTGTTTGCGATGGGAGCAGACGAGCAAAAGGCCGGCGTTCCGTAGCAGGAACCTGGGCCGGAAAGTGTTACCAATCGAACACCACACTGTTACTGGCCTGACCTTCCCAAAAAAGTTATCCGCAAGTCGCGTCCGATAGCTTTGCCGGACAGTGCGGGAGTCGCCCTGATTGGATGCATCCCCACGTGAAAACCCCAAATGCCGAGGACGATAACGATGAGTCACTCAGTTTGATCAGGGATATTCGCTGAACCGCCCAAGCTAATCAGGGAAATTGCCCTTGAGTTCTGTTTTCCCGCGCGATGGGCGCCAATGGCCTGGTTTATGCCTATATTTTCAGAAGGTATGCATCGCAGATGCGGTGCTGAGTGAGCGCCAGCGACGCCCACGAAGATCAAAACCATTGCGTGAGGAGTAACCAGCATGATCCCTGGCATGAATGAAATGGCGAATCTCGTTGGAGGGATTGGCGGCAGCCAGTTTTCCCGGGATTTCTTCAGCTTTTGCCGTGATCAGTTGAGCGTTGATCAATGCACCGTTTTCAGCTTCGATCATCAGGGCAATCCTCAGTGCCTGGTTGCAGAGGCCCTGCATAGCCAGGCAGGCAAGCTGACTCGCACCCTTGCTCAGGAGTACACCGAAGGAGCCTTCCGCCGAGATCCGAACATCACCCTGGGACAAGCCGCCCTGACCCCTGAACAGCCAATGCTGGTACGTTGCGTTTCTCCGGCACATATCGATGATCGAGACTACCGGCGACGCTTTTATCATGACGCACTGGTGCATCAGGAACTTGCGCTGGTCAGCCATACCGACGAGCGCGTCCTCTACTGCAGCTTTTATCGCAGCGATGAGCAACGGGATTTTGTCACGCAAGACACGCTGCGGCTCCAGTATCTGAGTGGTTTCCTGACTCAGGCGCTGAGCAAACACACGCAGATGCTTGAACTTGGACGCCGGGCAATTGTGCCGGAGACAAAACCGGTACTGAGCCTGGAGCGCCGCGAAAAGATGTATGAGGACTTGCGCAGCACGCTACTCAAGGCGGCCGGTGGTCTGACTCAACGCGAAGCGCAGATCTGCGCCTCTATCGCATTGGGCTACACGACGTTGGGGATTGGCCTGAACCTGGGAATTTCGGTCAACACGGTGGCGACCCACCGTAAGCGGGCCTATGCCAAACTGGGTATTTCCTGCCAAAACGAACTGTTCGCTCGTTATTACGACAATATGGATGGCGCGCTGAATCTGAATTGACTGCAGGGCCAGTGCCCGCCTGATCGGTGGACACTGGCAGGCGATATCAGGCGTAGGTGCACACCTCCTCGAAAGACAAACGCGGCAAGCGTTGATACAACTTGCTGGCGTCGCCATACCCCAGGTTGCAGAGAAAATTGCTGCAAACCCCGGTTCCTGCAAAGAACTCACGGTCCACGGCCTGCCGGTCAAAGCCTGACATCGGCCCACAGTCCAGGCCCAGCGCCCGGGCGGCCAACATCAACCAGGCCGCTTGCAACGAGCTGTTGCGGAACGCGCACTCTTCACTCGCCGCATGATCATCGCGGAACATGTCGCTTACATCCGCATGTGGGAACAATCGGGGAAGGTGCTGCCAGAAGTTCATATCAAAGGCGATGATCACCGTGACCGGTGCACTCAACACCTTGTCGACGTTGCCAGGGCTCAGGCAGGGCTGCAAACGTTGCTTGCCTGAAGCGCTGGTGACGAACACCAGCCTTGCCGGCATGCCATTGACCGATGTCGGCGCAAATTGCGCCAACGCCCACAGTTCTTCAAGCAAGGTGTTGCTCACCGGACGTGTTTGCCAGGCACTGTGGCTGCGCCCATCACGAAACAGCCGATCGAGACTTGCATCGTCAAGGCACGACAAGCGTTGGCGCAGCTCGCACGCCAAATCCAACGTTGAATTCATGGCGACACTCATTATCAGGATGGAGGGTGACCAGCATCTGTATAGATACTGGTCAGCAACGGGTTACCAGGGGTTGGCAACGAAGGCGCGGTCGAGCACCTCGATCACTTCGTCGACATGCTCGGTGGTGAAGGTCAACGGCGGCGAGATGATCAGCTTGTTGACGATGGTACGAATCATCACTCCGTTATTCACACAGGCCTCGGAAATGGCCAGCGGATAAGCGTCTGCCGGGCCGAACGGCTCCTTGGTCGCCCTTTCCTTGACCAGCTCGACTGCCAGCATCAGCCCCTTGCCGCGCACATCGCCGATGGCCCGATGTTTGTCCTTGAGTATCAGCAGCTTCTCCAGGAAATAGTCGCCAACCACCCGTGCGTTTTCGGCGAGATTCTCCTGCAGCACGATGTCGATGGCCGCCAGCGCAGCGGCGCAAGAGACAGGGTGACCGGAATAGGTGTAGCCATGCATGTAGACCGAGGTGAAACCGGCATCACGCTCCCATGCCCGGGCGACGCGGGAGTTGACCAGTGTCGCGCTCAGAGGCACATAACCGCTGCTGATACCTTTTGCCAGGCACATGATGTCGGGCTTGACCCCCCAACCACGGGAACCGAACAACGAACCGCTGCGACCCAGTCCGGTGATGACCTCATCGGCGATCAGTAGAATGTCATACTTGTCGCAGATCTGGCGCAAGCGCGGCCAATAAGAGGCTGGGGGTACGATGACTCCGCCAGCTCCCTGGATCGGCTCGGCAATCAACGCCGCGACAGTGCCCGGCGCTTGCATTTCGATTTGCCGCTCAAGGATCTGCGCACAGATTTCTGCGAGTTCCTCTGGATCATTGGTGAAAGGGTTGCGGTATAGATGCGGTGATTCGACCTGGAAGAAGCCCGGCATCAAGGGTTCGTAGCTGCTTTTCCAGGCGTTGCCGCCACAGGCGGACATGCCACCGAAGTTCAGGCCGTGATAGCCGTTGTACAACGAGACGAACTTGACCTTGTCGGGCTGGCCTTCCAGCTTCCAGTATTGACGAGCGATTTTCAGCGCAGTCTCCACGGCGTCCGAACCGCCGAGACCAAACGATGCCTTGACCATGCCCTCCTCGGCCGCCACCTCGGTCAACTTCTGCGAAAGCGCAATGGCCGGCGCATTGGTGCTGCCGGGAAACAACGAATAGTACGCCAGCTCTTCCATCTGCCGGGTCACCGCGTCGATGATTTCACGTCGACCGTAACCGGCATTGACGCACCATAGTCCGCCCTGGCAATCGATGAAGCGACGCCCGTCAACATCAGTGATGTGTACGCCCTTACCGGACTGAATAATCAATGGGCGCTGTTCGTGCAGTGCTTTCGGATCCTGCATCGGATGCATCATGTGCACCGTGTTGTGCTCTTTGAGCCAGGCTTTGTTGTTGCTGTTCATACTGCCACTCCAGGTCATTCGTTTGGGAGAGGACTCACCGCAAGGTGTAATCCTTGTCCCTGAATCTAGGGTCTGCTCCCTACCGCGTCTCTACCCTCAAGGGGTGAGTCATGTGCCCTTGAGGGAGGTTTCAGACACTCAGCGCGTGACAATCCTGCAGGTGCCAGCCAATGCGCACTCGGTGCCCCGGCAAGCTCGGCTGCAACCCCTGGACATTGGGAATCTTGATAATGAAGTCGTCATGCCCACAGAGCTTGAGGCGTGTGCGCAGGTGGTCACCGTGATAGATGACTTCGCAGACATCTGCTTCAAAGTTGTTGCTCAGTTCTACACCAGGCTCCAGGAAGCTGACCCGCTCGGGACGCAGCGCCAGGCAACAACGCTGCCCGACTTTCAGGCCCGGTGAACTCATTGCATTGATCTGTTGGCCGGTGTCCATGGCAATCACACAGCGATCGCCCAGCAGGTTCAGGACATTGCCCTTGAGTTGATTGTTCTCGCCAATGAACTGCGCCACAAAGGCATTCGCAGGACGTTCGTAGAGTTCGCCCGGACTGGCCAGTTGCTGAATCACACCGTCATTGAACACCGCCACTCGATCAGACATAGTCAGGGCCTCACCCTGATCGTGAGTGACGTAAACCATGGTGATGCCCAGCTGGCTGTGCAGACGTTTGATTTCGTACTGCATCTGCTCGCGCAGTTGTTTATCCAGCGCACCCAGTGGCTCGTCCATCAACACCACCTTGGGTTCGAAGATCAACGCACGCGCCACCGCCACTCGTTGCTGTTGACCACCGGACAATTGCGCTGGCTTACGTGTCGCCAGGTGCTGCAGGTGCACCATCTCCAGGGCGCGCCCCACTCGATTGCGAATCTCGGCCTTGTCCAGGCGCTGAACCTGCAACGGAAATGCAAGGTTGTCGGCGATGCTCATATGCGGAAACAACGCGTAGTTCTGAAACACCATGCCGATATTGCGCTTGTGGGTCGCGATGCGGTTGATCGGCTGACCATCCAGGTAGATCTCGCCCTCACTGGCGGTTTCAAAACCAGCCAGCATCATCAGACAGGTGGTTTTGCCTGAACCGGAAGGGCCGAGCAGGGTCATGAACTCCCCCTCCCGGATATTCAGATTGAGGTTCTTGACCACCAGATTCTGGCCGTCATAGCTTTTTTTCACGCCAGCGAACCTGACGTAGGCTTCTTTATTGTTCGACATGAAGTCACGCTCTCGATTGAAATTCACATTGGCTACGATCTCGTTGCAACTGCGATCAGCTTTCGGATGCCAGCCGTTTCCCAGCCATGCGCCCGGCGTAACGTTGCAACCAGCCCAAAGTCAGCAGGAACAGTGTCGAGAGCAAGGTGAGCAAGAACGCCACGGCGGTGATGGACGGGCTCAGGTTCTCGCGCACCCCCGAGAACATTTCCCGGGGCAACGTCCGCTGCTCTGGGCCTGCCAACAACAACGACACCACCACCTCGTCGAATGACGTGGCAAAGGCGAACACCGCGCCGCTGGCCACGCCGGGAAGAATCAACGGCAAGGTGATCCGGTAGAACGTGCGCACCGGACCGGCCCCCAGGCTCGCAGCCGCCCGCAGCAAACCGCGATCAAGCCCCTGCAGCGTGGCGTTCACTGCGATCAACACAAAGGGCGTCGCCAGCGCGGTGTGCGCCAGTACCATGCCCAGGTAGGTGCTGGCCAATCCGAGGGTCGAGAACAGGAAGTAGATACCCACCGCAGTGATCACCGTCGGCACAATCATCGGCGACAACAACACCGCCATCAGCAGCGCCTTCATGCGGAAATCCGCTAGGTTCAGACCCAGCGCCGCCAATGTGCCGAGTACCGTGGCCAAGCTCATGCTGGCGACTCCGATCAACACACTGTTCTTGAGCGCGAACAGCCATTGAGGCGAGTTGAACACCTGCTGATACCAACGCAACGACCAACCATCCATGGGAAAGCTGAGAAAACTGCCGCCATTGAACGACAAGGGGATGATCACCAGGATGGGCGCCATCAGAAATATCAACACCATCCAGGCTGCGCACCGATTGAACCAGCGCCAAAACACAAAGCTTTGCATACGTTCTCCTAACGCCCGATGCGCTGTACGCCAACCAGGCCGACATAGACCCGATACAGCACCAGTGTTGCCATGAGCAGGACCATGCCCAACCCTGCAGCCAGGCCCCAGTTGATGGTGCCGCTGGTGAAGAAGGCGATGTAGTAACTGATCAACTGGTCATTCGAACCACCGATCAAGACCGGTGTGATGTAGTAGCCCAGTGCAAGAATGAAGACCAACAGTGAGCCCGCCGCGATACCTGGAATCAGTTGCGGCAAGTACACCCTGCGATACGCCGTGACCGCTCCGGCCCCCAACGATACGGCCGCTCGCATCTGAGCAGGAGGGACCGCACGCATGGCGCCGTAAAGCGGCAGGATCATGTAGGGCAGCAGCACATGACTGAGCGCACCCAGCACCCCGGTACGGTTGTAAAGCATGTGCAACGGACTTTCGATCACACCCAACGCTTGCAGGAAGCTGTTGATCAGGCCGTTGCCCTGCAGGACAACCACCCACGCCATGGTCCGTACCAGCACCGAGGTCCAGAACGGCAGAAGCACTAGCAACATGATGATTGCGCCCATACGAGGCGATGCCGACGCCATGTATTGCGCCACCGGGAACGCGAGCAACAGGGTGATCACGGTCACGGATAACGAGATGCCGAATGTTCGCGCCAGAATGCCCAGGTAGTTCGATTGCCCGTCGGCGACCCGGGTGATTTGCCCTTGCACGTTTTGCTTAAGATCCAGCGCCGTCAACAGGTAAAGGCTGGTGACGGGTCCACGGGCACGCTCGAGGGCAATCCAGGGTTCCAACTGTGCCCATTGTGGATCGATAGCGCTCAGTCGCTGGCGCCAACTGCCGTCTTGCGCCTGGGCACTCATCAGCTTGCGCGCGCTGTTGCTGATCAGGCTGCGCAACCCCGGCGTGTCGTAGTTGAGCCGCCGCGCGATAGTCCCGACGGTTTTATCCACCTGCGCCTGACGCAAATCGGCCACCAGCGCTTCATACGCGGCATCGGACGGCAAGGACCGCTGGTCCCAACCCTGCAAGGCCAACAACGTGCGAGGCAATAGCAGGGCTGTTTCCCGATCATCGACCGCCAGTTTGAGCATGCCGCTCAGCGGCAGGATGAATGTACCCACCAGGAACAGAAACAATGGCGTAATCAGCAGCAACGCCATGCACTGCCGGCGGCGCAACTGCGGGCAGCTTCGAGCCAATGCCCTGACGCGTGGTTCAACTGCGGCCACCCCGCCTGTAGCGCCTGCATCGCGCGAGTTAACGACCGTCATTTTGCAGACCATGCGGAGAATCGCTCAGTCAGAGAGTCGATATTCTCCAGCCAGTATTCAGCATTGAAGGGTACGGATTTGGCCAGGGTGTCTGGAGAACTCGGTAGTTCAGCCTGAACATCCGCGGGGATCAGGTTGTTGGCGTCCTTGTTTGCGACCCCGTAGCGAATTTTCAGCGGGAAACGCGCCTGGTTCCGCGCATCGCCAAAGTATTGAAGGAAACGGTAGGCGTCATCCTGATTGTTGCTACCCTTGAGCAGCACCCAGGAATCGACCATGAACACCCCGCCATTCCACACCACTTTGAAATTGCGTTTATCCGACTGGTTGGCGGCAAACACACGACCGTTGTAAGTGCTGGTCATGACCACCTCCCCGGAGCCCAACAGTTGCATGGGCTGATTGCCGGCCGACCACCAGATCAGATTCGGCTTGAGTTCCTCAAGCTTGGCGAATGCTCGATCGACCCCCTGCGGCGTACTTAACACGCTGTAGACCTGATCAGGCGCAACACCATCGGCCATCAGGGCGAATTCCAAGTTCATCTTCGGCCCCTGGCGCAGTGCCCGCTTGCCGGGAAACTTCTTTACGTCCCAAAAATCGGCCCAGGTTTGAGGGCCGGTTTTCAGTACGTTGCCATCGTAGGCCATGACAATGCTGTAGACGTTGGCGCCAAGACCGCATTCACTCGCAGCCCCCGGTATGAACTGCGCGGGTTTGCCGATACGGGCGAAATCCAGTGGCTGGTACAACCCCTCCTCGCACCCCAGGACCATTTCTTCGGGTTCCACCTGGACCAGGTCCCATCCGGAATCGCCCGCCAGAATCTTCGAGCGCAAGATGCCGATGCCACCGTCCCAGCTGTCTTCCTTGACTTTCAAACCTTCGGCACGCAAGGGATCGAAGAACACCTCACGCTGCGCGTCCTGAAAAACGCCTCCCCAGGACACTACGGTGACCTGAGCCGAAGCATGACCGGTCAGGACAGCACCGGCCAACAAGCCGCAGATACCCAGAGAAAACTTATGCTTCATGAACGTATCCTCAGTGCAAGCAGTCGGAAATATCGGAATGTTATTTTCACCGACTTGCTATAGCTGAAATTACGCTCCCGCGAAGCATCTAACGTCACCTTGAAGGGTGACGCCGCACCGGACGCCTCCAGATCGACGACGAAAAAAAACGGGCGCCTGTCGAGACGCCCGTCGGGGTTTTGGGTAAATGGATTGAGTAATGGGCGCCAGCCCGGCCTATAACAGGGTGTCGGCCGTCTTGCGGTCAGTGCTTATAGCCGTGGTCCGCGCCAAAGATAAGCGCCCGCTCGGACCAGTTGTGCCGCTCATCCCAATGTTTCAATACTGCCGGGGCTTCAAGCTCGTACGCTTCGTCCATTTCGGCTGTGGCCGTGTGCACACCCAGTTCCAGGCGATGCCCGGAAGGATCGAAAAAGTAGATCGAAAGCAGAAAATCATCATGATTGACCGGCCCAAGCACTTCAACACCCTTCGACTCCAGGTCGGCCTTGGCTTGCAGCAACGTCTCGACGTCCTTGACCCTGAAGGCGAAATGCTGGACCCAGCCGGGCGTTTGTGGATCCCGTCCTGAAACCGCGCCAGGATCATTGGGCAACTCGAAAAAGGCGATGCAACTGCCATCTTCCATCTGGAAAAAAATATGAATGTGCGGGCTGTAAGCCCCCGTTGAAGGCACATGGTCCTCACCCATGGCATGGATGAACTTCAAACCAAGGACATCGGTATAAAACTCGACGGTCTTGCGCGCATCCTGGCAACGAAACGCGGCGTGATGGAGACTTTTACAGAGCATGCGGGGCTCCCTGTACTGGGTTGTCTAGTGAGGTCAGTTGATTTTGCGTGGTGCGACAAGCTGATCGATGGCACCAAAAACCGAGTGACCGTCGCGGTCGAAATGCTCGATTTTGACTCGCTCGCCAAATTTCAATAACGGCGTGGAAGCCTGGCCGGTCTTGATGGTTTCCAGCGCACGCCACTCCCCGATACAACCGCAACCGACGCTATCGTCTTCATTGGAAACCGTGCCCAGGCCCACCAGACTGCCAGGCTCGAAGTCACGGGTTTGCGCGACATGAGCAATCATGTGCCCATAGTGAAACGGCGTATCGATGCCGGTTTCAATGTCGCCAAAAAGCTCCCCGCGAACCCAACACTTCATTTTTCCCGACACCAGTTTGCCATCCCACAACTCACCCAACTCATCGGGCGTTACTGCGATAGGCCCCAGCGTGGACGCTGACTTGCTGGTGACAAAACCGAAGGTGCGCTTGAGTTCGGCGGGAATCAGTGCGCGCAGGGAAACATCGTTGAGCAGGACAAACAAGCGGATGTAGCCTGTGGCGTCCTGCGGCGAAACGCCCATTGGTACATCACCGGTGATGGCGGCGATTTCCGCTTCGAAGTCGATGCCCAGACCCTCGTCAGGCAGACAGATGGGATCGTTCCACGCCATGAATCCATGGGATATGCCCTGGTAAACGAGCGGCTTTTCCAACAGGTCTGCAGGCAATGTTTCACCCCGTGCTGCGCGATTGCGCTGAATGTGACTGAGGTAGCAGGCACCATCCAGATACTGATAGCTGCGGGGCAATGGCGCGGCCAACTGACTCAACTCCAGGGCAAATGCCCCGTCGACCTGGCCGTGATTCAAGCCGTCATACAACTCGCGCAACGGCGCTTCCAGTTCATCCCAGTTGTCCAGCGCAAACTGCAGGGTAGGCGCGCGCTCACCCACTTTGACCGCCAGTCGCAGATCGCGACTGACCACCAGCAGTTGGCCGTCCCGCCCGGATTTAAGTGACGCAAGCTTCATGTTTCTAACTCCATTCATTGAATAGGCAGCCATTGGCGAGGCAGACAACGTGGGCCTCCTCAGCCCACGCCTCTGCGTCATGAAGGCTCGAACAACGCGTGCAAATTATTTGAGTTGAAGAACGACCCGGGATGGAACACCCCGACTTCCATCGACAGCGCCAGATAACGCCGCGCCTGTAGCGGTGCAAAATGCGCCTGCAGGAGGCTGAAGACTGTTTGCCCGATTTCTTCACGCAGAGTCTGCGTCCGAGTGGCACTGAGCTTGAGTTCGACGTGCACCCCGGCGAAGTCACCCAGCCCATCGGCAAACCGGTAGTGGTCGGTGCGCCGTGCCCGGCTACGAATACCGCCCGTTGGAAACAACTGCATGCCGATCAATTGCCGATGGACCTTGGCGAACAACGCTTCAAGGTCCAGCTCGTGCTCCAGATTGGCGCTGTACTCAACGATCAAATGAGGCATCTGCTCCCCCCCCTGCAAGTCGCTCCGATCAGCTCACGCGAACCAGCACTGTTTTGCTTTCCAGGTAGCCATCCAGGCCTTCACGACCCAGGTCACGGCCGAAACCAGATTGCTTGGTACCGCCTTCCGGCAGCGCAGGATAAGGAAAACCTTCAGTGTTGACGGACACCTTGCCGCACTTGAGTAGTGGAACCAGGCGATGCACGCGGCTCAGGTCACGACTCCAGACACTCGCCGCCAGACCGTAGACCGAGTCGTTGGCGAGCATCGCCGCCTCTTCAAGATCATCAAATGGCAAAACCGCGAGGACTGGGCCAAACACTTCCTGCTGCACCAGATCGTCCCCCTGCCCGACACCGGCCAATACCGCCGGTGCGGCGAAATACCCCGCGCCCTGAGGTGAGCGGCCTTCGGTCACCAGGCTTGCGCCCGCCTCAACCGCGCGCTGCACATAACCTTCTACTCGCTCGAGCTGACGGGCGTTGATCAGCGGCCCCATCTGACTGCCGACGACGAGCCCGGCGCCCAGACGCAGACTGTCGGCCTGGCGAGCAACACCTTCTAGGACCTGCTCATACACCCGACGCTGAACGTACAAGCGCGAGCCTGCGACACAAATTTGTCCTGCATTGGTGAAAATGGCATTCGCTGCGCCACTGATGGCTTGCGCCAGATCGGCATCATCAAAAACAATGGTGGGCGATTTACCGCCCAATTCGAGGGTGACCTTCTTCAAGGTGTCGGTGGCCAGACGATTGATCTGCTTGCCGGTCTCAGTGGATCCGGTAAAGGAAATCTTCGTAACCAGCGGGTGCCGCACCAGCGCTTCGCCTGCCTGGGCGCCGTAACCGGTGACGATGTTCACCACACCGTTTGGAAACCCCGCCTGCTGAATCAGATCGGCCAGGATCAATGCGGTCAGCGAGGCATCTTCTGCCGGCTTCAAAACCACCGTGCAACCGGCCGCCAGCGCCGGGGCCAGCTTCCAGACCGCCATCATCAACGGCACATTCCACGGGACAATGGCGCCGACCACGCCCACAGCCTCACGCGCGGTGTAAGCGAAAAACTGGCTGTCGGGAAATGGCATCTTCACGTCGACCGTGTCGCCAACAATTTTCGAAGGCCAGCCCGCCATGTAGCGCAGAACACCCGCAGCACCGCCGACATTGATTTCGGCAAAGCCAAGCGGCATACCGTTATCCACGCTTTCAATTTGCGACAGCAGCAGCGCATTATCTTCAATCAACTCCGCCAGACGCAGCATGAGACATTCACGCTCCAGTGCGGCAAGGCCGCGCCAGGACGGATGATGGAAAGCCCGATGTGCGGCCTGCACCGCAGCGTCGACTTCGGCGGCAGCGCCTGCTCCGATTGCACTCACTTGTTGTCCGCTGGAGGGGTCGAGCACGGCAATGCTGGAGGTGGGAGACTGCCATTGACCATCGATAAAGTGGCCGTGGCTGCGCTCCAGAAACACGCGGGCTGCCGGACACAGACGGGAATAATCATTACGGTCGATCGCCATGACTCAGGCTTCCTGTTACCCAATGGGGCATTGAACATGACCCCATAGTAGGAAGCGCCGAAGCATCGGCCTATACCCGTCCAAGGTGACCCCTGGCCCCATACCGGCGAGGGTTGTCAGCGTGGCGAGCCACCCAACAACCGCTGATTGACCGCCATCTGATCCCTTCCACGGGCCACCAGCCAACGCTGAAAGTCCCGGCAATGAGTCTTGTCGAAGGCGTCCTTGGCCCCCACCAGGTAATAGGACGAAGGCATCTGCAGGGCGTGGCCGAACGGCATGATCAAGCGCCCGTCGGCCAGCGCTTCGGCGATCATCGAGTGCTGCGCCAGCACCACGCCCTGGCCGAGGACTGCCGCCTGGATCGCCATCGATGACAGCGAATAAACCCGATACGCCTCGCCCATTGCCGCGACGTCAATTTGCTGCGAACTGAACCAGTCGCGCCAGGACGGCGGCGAGGCGAATTTCGGTAGCCAGTCGATCGACAGCAAGGGATAGCTCAGCAAATCCGCCGGCGTGCGCAGCGGTAAATCCTCGCGCAACAGCCGCGGGCTGCAGACCGCCACCACGCAATCGCGAAACAGCTCCACCGCATGTTCGCTGGCGCGATGGTCGCCGTACGTCACCCGAAAATCGATTTCATAACCCTCGGGCGACGGTTCGGCGTGGCTGCCGTCGAGGAACAGATTGAGCCCCGGGTGTTCGCTCTGCCAGCGGTAGATCAGCGGCGCCAGCCAATCGGAAAGCAGCGACGGCAAGGCACTGATGCGCAGGTTATGGGTGCTCCTGGCGCGCTCGACTTCGACCTGGGCGATGCGCAGGGTTTCGAACGCCGCCACGCAGCTGTCGTGATAACGCTGCCCCGCTGTGGTCAGGCTGATTCGCTTGCCGACGCGGAAGGTCAGGCTCAGGCCCAGGCTGTCCTCCAGCAGCTTCATCTGCTGGCTCACCGCACCCGCCGAAATGCCCAGGCGGCGCGCCGCTTCGACAATCCCGCCGTAACGCCCGACGGCTTCAAACACCTGAATGGCACGCAGCGAAGGCAAGTTGTTCATCGGCATCTCCCGTGTGGCGAGGGCCGATTATTAGTTTAGCTGAGCTAAACGAAGCAACAGTTTTAGCCATCTTTTCGAAATTTCAGGTTCTCGTATTCTGGACCTGTACCACGACCTTGCATTAGCCCAGCCGCCCACTCGAAAAATCAAAAAAGGCCCGGAACAATGAAAAAACTCATGCTCGCCACGGTTCTCGCGCTCGCCTCCACCAGTGCCCTGGCCAATGACCTGACCACCCTGCGCTTCGGCGTCGATCCGACCTTCGCCCCGTTCGAATCGCGCGAACCCAGCGGGCAACTGGTGGGGTTCGATATCGACCTGGGCAACGCCATCTGCGCGCAGCTCAAGACCAAGTGCGTGTGGGTCGAAAGCGCCTTCGACAGCATCATCCCGGCGCTGAAGGCGAACAAGTTCGATGCGATTCTTTCGGCGATGACCGTTAACGAAAAGCGCAAGCAGACCATCGACTTCTCCGACCGCCTGTACAACTCCCCCAGCCGCCTGATCGCCAAGGACGGCAGCGGCCTGCTGCCCACCGTCGAATCGCTGCAGGGCAAGCGCGTCGGCGTCGCCCAAGGTAGTACCCAGGAAGCCTACGTCAAGGCCAAGTGGGCGCCGCACGGGGTGACCATGGTCTCCTACAACAACCAGGACCTGGTCTACCCGGACCTCACCAGCGGGCGCATCGACGCCACATTGACTGACGCAGTGGTGGCCGATATCGGCTTCCTGCAGACCCCGGGCAACACCGGTTTCGCCTTTGCCGGCGACGCTGTCCGCGACGAACAGATCCTCGGCCTGGGCATCGCCATTGGCCTGCGCAAGGACGACCAGAAACTGGCGGACGCGATCAACGGCGCGCTGGCAGAAATGCACAAGAACGGCACCTACGACCGGCTGCAGAAGCAGTACTTCAGTTTCGACATCTACAACTGAACCCGTCGCCCGCCATCCCGATAAGGAGCCATCCCATGTTCTTGCGAAACGCCTGGTACGTCGCCGCCAGTGAGGCCGAACTGGCTGAACAACTGCACCCCGTCACCCTGCTCGGTGAAGCCGTGGTCCTGTACCGCAAGGGCGACGGCACGCCCGTCGCCCTCGAAGACGCCTGCCCGCACCGCAAGCTGCCGCTGTCGATGGGCCGGCGCAAAGGTGACGACCTGGAGTGCGGCTACCACGGCCTGACCTTCGACTGCTCCGGCAGTTGCGTGCGCGCGCCCGGCAGCCAGCGCATTCCCCAGGGCGCCAGGGTGCGCAGTTATCCGCTGGAGGTGCGCTACGGGTATATCTGGATCTGGATGGGCGACCCGGCGCAGGCCGATCCAGCGCAGATCTGCCACGTCCCGGAATGGGGCGATCCGGCCTGGGGCCTGAATCGCGGCGACAGCATGCTGATCCCGTGCAACTACCTGTACATGACCGACAACCTGCTGGACCCGGCCCATGTCGCCTGGGTCCATCAGTCGTCCTTCGGCAATGCGGCCTGTGCCGAGGAACCGCTGCAAACCACAGTCACCGAACAGGGTGTAATCGTTTCGCGCTGGATGCGTGACGTCGAGGTGGCGCCCTTCTATGCCAAGTTCGTCCAGTTCAGCGGCCACTGCGATCGCAAGCAACACTACGAAGTGCACTACCCGTCCCAGGCGATCATCAAGGCCCTGTTCACCCCCGCCGGCACCGGTCGCGACGACGGCGAACTGCACGAGCAGGTGTTCCTGATGAACTCCTACAACTTCATGACCCCGGTCGATGAAAATAACACCCGCTACTACTGGTTCCAGGTGCGCAATTTCGATACCGAGAACGAGGACGTATCACGCCAGTTCGACGAAGACGTGCGCCACGCCTTTGCCGAGGATCGGGTGGTGCTGACCGCCGTACACCAGGGCATGGCCAACAAGCGCACGCCGAACATCGACCTGGCCTCCGACTCCGGGCCGCTGCGCTTTCGCCGCAATCTGGACAAACTGATTGCCCAGGAACAGCCGGCCAACCTGATCCCCCTCTCGCGTCAGCTGGAGGCCTGAGATGGGCTCGCCTTTGCACACCTCAAGCGGGTTCAAACGCTATCGGGTGGTTGAGAAAAGAGCCGAAAGCGCGGTGATCACCTCCTTCGTACTGGAGGCGGCCGACGGTGTTTCCCACCTGCACTTTCGCCCCGGACAGTTCCTCGTGGTGCGTCTGGAACTGGGCGATGGTGTGACTGCCGTGCGCAACTACAGCCTGTCCGGCGACCCGGCGGACCCGGCGCGGTTGCGCATTTCGGTGAAGCGCGAGCCGGCGCCGTTCGACCGCCCGGACCTGCCAGCGGGCCAGGGCTCCAACTACCTCCACGATCAAGTGCAGGTCGGCCACAGCCTGGAGATCGCCGGCCCCACCGGCGGCTTCGTCCTCGATGAAGACAGCCCGCGCCCGGTGCTGCTGTTCAGCGGCGGTGTCGGCCTGAC
This sequence comes from Pseudomonas sp. Pse1, assembly GCF_024519635.1. Classification (NCBI taxonomy): domain Bacteria; kingdom Pseudomonadati; phylum Pseudomonadota; class Gammaproteobacteria; order Pseudomonadales; family Pseudomonadaceae; genus Pseudomonas; species Pseudomonas sp. Pse1. The sequence continues at coordinate 887 of NZ_JALJRO010000035.1, read as the reverse complement.
CCCGATGCTCAGCATGCTGCACCGCCTGAGCCGGGAATCACTGCGCTCGGTGTACTTCCTCCACGGTTGCGAAAATGGCGCGGTGCATGGGTTCCGCGATGAAGTGCTGGCTCTGGCCGACCGCCGCCCGGGGATCACCGCGCACTTTTGCTACCGCAATCCGACTCCGGAGGACAAGGCCCAGCCGGCCTTCCACAGCCAGGGCCTGATCAGCCGCGAAACCCTGCAACAGCTGCTGCCGCTGGACGACTACGACGTTTACCTGTGCGGCCCGCGCCCGTTCATGCAGGCCAACTGGCGCCTGCTGCGCAGCCTGGGCATCGCCGCCGGGCGCATCCACTACGAATTCTTCGGCCCGGCGACCATTCTTGAGGAAGATGAAGATTGCGCACCTGCTGCGCCGATAGTTGAGCCCCCCACTCTGCTCGAGGGTGAACTGAGCGTCGAGTTCCTGCCCTCCGGCAAGCGAGTGGCCTGGGACCCGGGTTGCCACTCCCTGCTGGAACTCGCTGAACAGGCCGGCCTGACTCCAGCCTTTAACTGCCGCGCCGGTCTGTGCAACACCTGCCAGGTGCCACTGCGCCAGGGGTCGGTGGAGTATTTTGAGGAGCCGCTGGATGTGCCGCAGGATGGGAGGGTTTTGTTGTGCTGTTCGCGGCCGACCAGTGCGGTCGTGGTTGATTTAGGGAGGTGAATGGTCACGGGGTGCCGATGACGCTTGGAAAGTCTGACACCCTGCCACTGCCAGATAAAGACCCATCCTACGAACCACCCGGAAACGTCTGATACCCACAGTTATCCCCTTCGTGAAAGCCTTCCAGCGCTTTATCGAGGGTGGGAAACGTCCTTCCCGAGCACTCTAAACCAGTCCAGGGAAGTACGAATTG
>NZ_JALJRO010000034.1:0-32748 GCF_024519635.1 Pseudomonas sp. Pse1 | reverse complement strand
TGGATTCAGGCTGCCGCGCGTCATCGTTGACGAGCATCGCGAGCAGGCTCGCTCCAGGGAGGGCGTGCATATTCCAATATCATCTAACAACATAAAAACTGATCAATTGACGGCATATCAAATCCCCTTTAAAACCTCAGGCATCCCTCACCACCAAGCCCTTTCCAGGACGCCGCAAAAACCATGGACCTCCGCCAGCTGCGCTATTTCATCGCCCTCAACGAGCACCGCAGCTTCGTCCGTGCCGCCGACGCCATGGGCATCACGCAGCCGGCTTTCAGCCGTAGCATCCAGGGGCTGGAGCAGGAGTTCGGTTGCGTGCTGGTGGATCGCGGGCACAAGGATTTGCGCCCCACACCCGAGGGCCAGGTGGTGTTGCAGCATGCCTTGAGCCTGGTCCAGGGTGCTGCCTTGCTCAGCACCCAGGTGACGCAGATGACCAAGCTCGATGCCGGTGAAGTACGCTTCGGTTGCGACCCGGCGGCGGCCGCCAGGCTGGTGCCGGACGCGGTGGCGCGCCTGGTCAACTCACACCCGAAGCTGCGCAGTTGTTTTCAGGTGGATAACGGCCAGCGACTGAGCCGCGCCCTGAGCCGCGAAGAGATCGAATTTTTTATCGCCGACATCCGTCATTTCGAGGCCGATCCGAATTTCCAGACCCGTGCGCTGACCCCAAGACGCAGCGTGTTCTTCTGCCGACCGGGGCACCCACTGCTGGCCAAGGAAAGTCTGTCGACCAATGACATGTTCGTCTATCCGCTGGCGACCACGCAGTTGCCGGCGGGCATTCGCAAATCACTGGCCAACCTCAGTGGCCGCAGCGATTTTTCGCCGAGCATCGAGACCGAGCACGTGCCCGCGCTGCTGAAAATCGTGCTGCAGTCCAACGCCATCGGCGTCGCCAGTGCCGAGGAGATCACCGACGACAGCGTGGCCCTGCTGCAGTGGCGCAACCTGCCGCCGCACCTCGAGAGCTTGAGCACCCGCTGCGGGATTGTCACCCGCACCGGGTATCGACTGTCCCCCGCCGCACGGGCCCTGATCGACATTCTGCAGATGCTGGATCAGCCACCGCAGCCCGCGCTCACACCCGCAACCCCGGCGCGACCTCTGCCTGCGGCGCAGCCTTGCGCGTGAAGCGGTTGGCCCGGCCAAAGGTGCCGAAGTCATTGAAGCGCACCCCCATCTCGCGCATCACCTTGTGCGCCACCGGCACGGTCAACTGGCGGATGTAAAACGGCTCCTTGACCACGAAATGATGGATACCGTGGCTGCTGCCGAAGTTGAAGCAGAACGCCTGCAGCGGCCACAGCCACCAGGGGTTGAGCACCTGGGTCTGCTGCAATACGTTGCCCGGTTCGACGTCGCCGTAGTAGTGCATGTTGGAGCTGACAAAGTGCAGGCAAAAGGTGCGCAAGACATTCGGTCCAATGATCACCACCGCCGCGATATCAATCACCTGCATGACCGCCAGCGTGGTGTCCGACCACGGCACGGAAGTGCCCGCCAGATAAGCCACGGCGTTGATGGCGTGAAAGCCGAGAAACACGTACCACGCGCCCCAATGCAGCAACGCCAGCGGTGCATAGACCTTGAGCACCCGGCGCAGGATGCTCCACTTATGCGCCCAGGTGGGCGCCCGCAACAGGCGAATCAACGCCGCCATCAGGTTATCGCCGACCATCAACAGACGCACGACACCCCAGGTTTCGCCATTGGTGATGGCGCGCTCCTCCATGTCGGCCTCGGTACCCGACACCTTGTGGTGATTGAGGTGCAAGTGGCGGCGGATCCACGGATTGATGGTGCTCGGCCGCGCCAGCCAGACCAGCCCGAGCATCAGGTTGTGGGGCACGCGCTGTTTGCGGAAATACATGCTGTGGATCAGGTCGTGCTCCAGCTCATGGGTCAACGACGCCAGAAAAGCATTGAGCAGCAGGCACGCCCACCACACCAGGTGACCGTTGATGTACAACACCGCCGAGCCGACCATCCCGGCCAGGGCGAACGCCAGGATGCCCGCTCCCAACGCATCCTGATGCTTGAGCAACGGATAGCGCTCACGCAATTCGACACCCTTGGCCAGCACCACTTCACGAATATGCGCCGAACGTTGCTGGGCATTCAGGCGATCGGGACTTGCAGAAGTACCGTGCATGCTTCCATCCTCTGGTTATTGAGGTTCGCATGCTGCCTTGCGCGGTCGCCCCGGGCGCTAGCTGTGGACGCCAACCTGTTGACCGGAAGCGCCAATCATCATGATTGAACCCACCTCCCTCGCCAGCTGGACGCGCGCACTGCGCAAACAACTCGATGCCCTGGGCCTGGACAGCGGCGCCCTGTGCCTGCAGGCCGGACTCGACCCGCAACTGATGGACGATCCGAATGCCCGCTACCCGCTATCAGCCACCACTCGCCTGTGGGAATTGGCGGTGCAGGTCAGCGGCGACCCGGCGATCGGCCTGCGGGTCTCGCGCTTCGTCAGCCCCACCACCTTTCACGCACTGGGCTATGCGTTGGTGGCCAGCGGCAGTCTGCGCGAAGTGTTCGAGCGCATCGTGCGCTATCACCAGGTGGTCAGCGACGCCCTGGAATTGCACCTGAGCCGTGACGAGGACCGCTACTGCTTCACCCTCAGCGTTCCCGAGAACAGCCCGGCACCGGCACCGGAAGCCATCGATGCTTTCGCTGCGATCTACGTGCGCACCTGCCGCAATCGCCTGGGTCGTGAATACGCGCCGCTGGCCGTGTACCTGCGCCGCCCGCAACCGGCGGATCCGCACCCCTGGCACAAGGTATTCCGCGCCCCGGTGCATTTCGCCGCCGCGCAAGACCGCCTGGAATTCTCTCTTGATGACTTCGACAGCCACCTGGACGACGCCAACCCGGAGTTGGCCGAGCACAACGAAACCGTGCTCAAACGCACCCTGGCGCAACTCAAGCCGCTGACCTGGGAACGCAAGGTCCGCGATGCCATCGAGGAGCAATTGCCCGAAGGCGAGCCCAGCGCCGAACGCATCGCCCATACCCTGCACCTGAGCTTGCGCAGCCTGCAACGCCACCTGGCGGACGAGGGTTGTCGCTTCGACACCTTGCTCAACGAAAGCCGCGAAAACCTCGCCCTGCTGCATCTGCGCGACCCGCAGTGTTCACTCAGCGAGATCAGCTACCTGCTGGGGTTCGCCGACACCAGTAGCTTCAGCCGCGCTTTCAAACGCTGGACGGGCATGACGCCGGGGCAGTTTCGGGATGGGTTGGGGTGATCCTTCAAACCATGCTCCGCAGGCCTGCGGCATCGAGAATCTCGATCGTGCCGTATCCAATCCGCAGCAGCCCCTGGCTTTCCAAATCCTTGAGGATCTGATTGGTGGTCTGCCGTGACAACGACAACAGCAGCGCCAACTGCTCCTGGGGCAACTGCAATACCCGGCGCGCCGGTTCGATTTCGCCGTAGCCGTCGGCGATCATCAGCAAGCGCTGGGCGACGCGGGCCGGTGCTGGCAGCAGGGTCAACTGCTCGATGTTGATGAAGGTCAGGCGCAATTTATGGCTCATCAATAACGCCAGCTGGCGCCAGTAACGAGGGTGTTCGTCGAGGCAGGCGAGCAACGCCGCCTGGGGAATCTGCAGCAGGGTGCAAGGCCCCACAGCGTAGGCGTCGTGGGTTCGCGGCTGGCCGTCGAACAGGCAAATCTCGCCGAACCACTGTGCCGGCTCGATCAGACTCAACAGCGCTTCCTTGCCCTGCTCGCTCACCGCGCCGATTCGCACCGCCCCCTCGAGCACCGCGTACAAACCACAGGGCGCGTCGCCCCGGCCGAACAGGCGCTGCCCCGGCGTCAGCCGTCGCACACGGGCCAGGGCCAGCAGACTATCCTGTAACTCAGGCGCCAGGTGGCTGAACCACTGGCCTTGCATCAGGCGCGAACGCCAGACCGGGATTTGCATGCACTCTCCAAGCTGATTGTCGTCTGGCTGACAGAGCGCCGACGGACCGCAGGGCATGATCGACATCCCTACAGGAGGAAATAACAATGAAAAGCCTCGTTGACCATCTCAGTCAATACGCTGCCTACCACCGTGACCCGCGCAACATCGCCAGTCACTTTATCGGGATTCCGTTGATTGTGGTGGCGGTGGCCGTGCTGCTGTCGCGCCCCGAATGGGTCGTGGGCAGCCTCTGGATTTCACCGGCAGTCATCGTGGCGTTGTTTTCGGCGTGGTTCTACCTGCGCCTTGAGCTGGCGCTGGGGGTGCTGATGACGGTGCTGATGGGGCTGTCGGTTTGGGCCGGACACGCGCTGGCGGCGCAGAGCACGATGGTGTGGCTCAGCAGCGGGATCGGGATGTTTGTGGTGGGCTGGGTGATCCAGTTTGTCGGGCACTACTACGAAGGCAAGAAGCCGGCGTTTGTCGATGACGTGTCGGGGTTGATCGTCGGGCCGTTGTTTGTGGTAGCGGAGTTGGCGTTTCTGCTGGGGATGCGCCAGGAGCTCAAGCAGCAGATCGAACAGCGCTCGGGGCCGGTGCGGGTGAGCAAGAAAAATGTGGCAGCGTGAACCGCCCCCCTAAGGACCGCTCCCACATTTTTTTGACGAGTGAACCTAGATGTTCGCGACTTTCTGCCAAACCTTCGGCTTGAAGAACAACGTCTCGCCCTTGGCCAAGCCGGTCAGGCTGTCGTGGTCCTTGACCACTTCCGCCTCGATCAACTCGCTCTGCCCTTCGACTTTGAGGGTCACCCGAGTGGTCGCGCCCAACGGACGGATGTCGCGCACTTGCGCTGCGTGGTGATCTTCCAGTTCATGGCGCGACAGCGACACTTCATGGGGACGGAACAACACATGATTGTCCTCGCCCAGGTGCAGGCGGTTGGAGTCGCCGAGGAAGTGGTAGACAAAATCGCTGGCCGGATTCTCGTAGACCTGGCCTGGTGAGCCGATCTGTTCGATCACGCCCTTGTTCATCACCACGATGCGATCAGCGACTTCCATCGCCTCTTCCTGGTCGTGAGTCACGAATACCGAGGTCAGATTGATGTCCTCATGCAGGCGCGCCAACCAGCGGCGCAGTTCTTTACGGACCTTGGCATCAAGGGCGCCGAACGGCTCGTCGAGCAGCAGCACCTTGGGTTCCACCGCCAGAGCGCGGGCCAGGGCGATACGCTGGCGCTGACCGCCGGACAACTGTTCCGGGTAGCGATCCGACAACCAGTCCAGTTGCACCATGTTCAGCAATTCGTGGACCTTGGCGGCAATCTGGCTTTCGTTTGGACGCTGGTTCTTCGGCTTCATGCGCAGGCCGAACGCGACGTTGTCGAACACCGTCATGTGGCGAAACAGCGCGTAGTGCTGGAACACGAAACCGACGTTGCGATCACGCACGTCGTGGCCGGAGACGTCTTCACCGTGGAACACGATGTTGCCTTGATCCGGGGTTTCCAGGCCGGCAATGATCCGCAAAAGAGTGGTCTTGCCGCAGCCGGATGGGCCGAGCAAAGCCACCAACTCACCGCTTTGAATGTCCAGGCTGATGTTGTCCAGCGCCTTGAACGCATTGAAATTCTTGCTGACGTTACGCACTTCGATCGACATGAATTATTCCTCCGCGGCGCTGGCGCGCAGGCGGTTAATACGGTTTTCGCTCCACTGCTTGAGCAGCAGGATGAAGAGCGCCAGGATCAGCAACAGGCTCGCGACGGCAAAGGCGGCGACGTGGTTGTACTCGTTGTAGAGGATCTCGACGTGCAACGGCAAGGTGTTGGTCACCCCGCGAATATGCCCGGACACCACCGACACCGCGCCAAATTCACCCATCGCCCGCGCGGTACAGAGCACCACGCCGTAGATCAGGCCCCATTTAATGTTCGGCACGGTCACATGCCAGAACATCTGCCAGCCGTTGGCGCCCAGCAGGCGTGCGGCTTCCTCTTCCTGAGTGCCCTGCTCTTGCATCAGCGGGATCAGCTCACGGGCCACGAACGGCACGGTAACGAAGATTGTCGCGAGAACGATGCCCGGCAAGGCGAAGACAATCTGGATGTCGTGATCCGACAGCCACGGGCCGAAGAAGCCCTGGGCGCCGAACATCAGCACATAGACCAGACCGGCGATCACCGGCGACACCGAGAACGGCAAGTCGATCAGGGTCACCAGCATGCTTTTGCCACGGAACGAGTACTTGCTCACGCACCAGGCGGCGCTGACGCCGAACACCAGGTTCAACGGCACCGAGATCAGCACGGCGATTACCGTCAGCTTCAGCGCGGACAGGGCGTCCGGTTCGAAGATCGCGGCGAAGAAAGCCCCCAGGCCCAGTTTCAGGCCCTGGGACACCACGATAAACAACGGCAACAGCAGGAACAGGGCAAAGATCAGCCAGCCCAGGACAATCAGGACGCGCCGGGCGCCGGGGCTGCCACGGCGGGCGGCGTTGGCCGAGGATGCGGCGCTAATAGACGATTGGGACATGGTTCGCGCCTCCTTATGGGGTTTCGATGCGCCGCTGCAACAGGTTGATCAGCAGCAACAGGACAAAGGAAACCACCAGCATCAACACGCCAATGGAAGTGGCACCGGTGTAATCGTATTGGTCGAGCTTGACCATGATCAGCAACGGCAAAATTTCGGTTTTCATCGGCATGTTGCCGGCGATGAAGATCACCGAACCGTACTCACCGACACCGCGCGCGAACGCTAGGGCGAAGCCGGTCAGCCAGGCTGGCAGCAGCGCCGGCAGCAGGATGTAGCGGAACACTTGCAGGGGTTTGGCACCCAGGCACGCGGCGGCTTCTTCGATTTCCTTGGGGATATCGGCCAACACCGGTTGTACCGTACGTACCACGAACGGAAGGGTCACAAACGTCAGGGCAAGGGTGATACCCAGGGGGGTATAGGCAATCTTGAAACCGAGGTCCGCGGCAAACTGACCGACCAAACCATTAGGTGCGTAGAGCGCGGTCAAGGCGATACCGGCGACCGCCGTCGGCAAGGCGAACGGCAGGTCGATCATCGCGTCGATGATTTTGCGCCCTGGGAAGGTGTAGCGCACCAGCACCCAGGCCAGCAGCGTACCGATGATGCCGTTGATCACGGCTGCGCACAGCGCGGTGCCGAAGCTCAACTTCAACGCCGCCAGCACTCGGGGGGCGGTGATGATGGCCCAGAACTGCTCCCAGGTCAGTTGCGCGGCATGCACGAACATCGCCGCCAGGGGTATGAGTACGATCAGGCTGAGGTACACCAAGGTGTAGCCCAGCGTCAGCCCGAAGCCGGGTATGACGGGGGAGATACGACGCGACATAAAAGTCCTTGGTCAATGGCTGGTTACAACTGTAGGAGCGAGCCTGCTCGCGAAGGCGGTGACTCAGACAACAAAGGGGTTGGCTGATCGTCCGTCATCGCGAGCAGGCTCGCTCCTACAGGTAAGGCGGTCGTCAGATTACTGCGCCTGATAGATCTGGTCGAACACTCCGCCATCATTGAAGAATTTTGGCTGCGCGGATTTCCAGCCGCCGAAGTCCTTGTCGATGGTCACCAGGTCCAGGCTCGGGAACTGCTTGGCGTATTTGGCGGCCACTTCCTTGTCACGTGGACGGTAGAAGTTTTTCGCCGCGATCTCCTGCCCGGCCGGGCTGTACAGGTGCTTGAGATAGGCTTCGGCGATCTGCTCGTTGCCCTTTTTCTCGGCGTTCTTGTCGACCACGGCCACCGGCGGCTCGGCAAGGATCGACAGCGACGGCACGACGATGTCGAACTTGTCCGCGCCGCCATCTTCCTTGAGTGCCAGGAAGGCTTCGTTTTCCCAGGCCAGCAACACGTCACCCTGACCGTTGTTGACGAAGGTGATGGTCGAGCCGCGTGCGCCGGTGTCCAGCACAGGCACATGCTTGAACAGGGTCTGCACGTATTCCTTGGCCTTGGCTTCATCGCCACCGTTGGCTTTCAGGCCATAGGCCCAGGCCGCGAGGAAGTTCCAGCGCGCACCGCCCGAGGTTTTCGGGTTCGGGGTGATCACTTCCACGCCGTTCTTGGTCAGGTCGCCCCAGTCCTTGATGCCCTTGGGGTTGCCCTTGCGCACCAGGAACACGATGGTCGAGGTGTAAGGGGTGCTGGCATCGGGCAGACGCTTCTGCCAGTCGGCGGGCAGGGTCTTGCCCAACTTGGCGATTTCGTCGATGTCACCGGCCAGGGCCAGGGTCACCACGTCGGCACGCAGGCCATCGATCACCGCCCGGCCTTGCTTGCCAGAGCCACCATGGGACTGCTGGATCTTCACGTTGTCGCCAGCGTGTTCTTTCTTCCAGTAGTTGATGAATTCGGCGTTGTATTCCTGATACAGCTCACGGGTCGGGTCGTACGACACGTTCAGCAACTCGTAATCCTTGGCAACCGCGGAACCGGCAAAAATGGCACTGGCCAGAGCGGCCAAAGCGTAACGGCGAATCGACGACATGGTGAAGCTCCTGAAATTTTTGTGTGGGCTGTTCTTATGGTTTTCTGGAAACGGGTTGCCGGTGCCGGGCAGACTCAGCTCGGCTTGTTGCCGGCCGGGCTCTGCAGGCGGAATTTTTCCTTGCGCTCGATCTGCACCACCTGGGCGTTGTGCACGGTGATCTCTACCGCGCCAAAACGCAGATCGCGCAGGGCGCTCTGGATTTCGCGCAGAATGGTGGCTTCGTCATGTCCGTCAACGCTACGTAGAGATGCGCTCATGGTGCTGCTCCTGAAAGGGGAAGTGCCTGGCAGTGGCGGCACTGCTTGCGGCGTAGGAGCAATAGTAGAGAGCCATAGATATTCTTAAAAATACTATTTAAGAATGTTTATATAACCGAATGACTGGATGTGATGTACACGGAAAGGGGCCGCGCCGTAGCCCCTTGAATGGCCTAGCGAATCGCCGGGGCCCGCGACCAGTCCAGCTCGCTCGCCGGCATCGGCCGACCAAACCAGTAGCCCTGCCCGAGGTCGCAGCGGTGTTCGAGCAAAAAGCCCGCCTGATCCTGATGTTCGATGCCCTCGGCGTGCACCTGCATGCCCATGCTCTGCGCCAGGGCGATGATTACCCGCACGATCGCCGCGTCATCGTCGTCTGCCGGCAGACCGGCGACAAAACCCTGGTCGATCTTCAGCTTCTGCACCGGCAGGCGCTTGAGCCGCAGCAGTGACGAATAGCCCGTGCCGAAATCGTCGATGGCCAGGCGCACGCCCAACTCACGCAAGCGGTGCATCTGCTCCAGCGCCACCTCCGGATCGAGCATCACCGCGCTTTCAGTCACCTCGAGCTCGAGGAATGCGGGGTCCAGACCGGTGTCGTGCAGGACTTGGGCAACGCGTTCGTACAACTCACGGCCAGCAAACAAGCGGGTCGAGACATTCACCGCGACGAACGACAGCACCACCCCGGCCTGCTGCCAGGCGCACATTTGCTGACACGCCTGCTGCATCACCCAGGCGTCGATCTCGGCAATCAGCCCGGTGCGCTCGGCAATCGGGATGAACTCACCCGGCGGCACCAGCCCCCGTTGCGGGTGCTGCCAACGCACCAGCGCTTCGACGCCCACCAACCGGCTGAACTGTAGATCGTGCACCGGCTGGTAATAGACCCGCAGCTCCTGCTGTTCAAGGGCGCGGCGCAGCTCGAAGGCAATCTCCACCCGGTGCTGGGCATGCGCCGTCAGCTCTTCGGTGTACAGCGCGTAGTCGTTGCGCCCGGAGCTCTTGACCTTGAACAGCGCCGAATCGGCATTGCGCAGCAATTGATCGGCACTCAAGGCGTCACTGGGAAACAGGCTGATGCCGACGCTGGCATTGATGAACAATTGGCCGCCGTCGATCACGAAGGCGTCTTTCAGGCTGTCGAGGATGCGTTGCGCATGGCCCGCCGCCTGCACCAACTGCCCACAGTCCTCGACCAGCACGGCAAACTCGTCACCGCCGAGCCGCGCCAGGGTGACGCCCGGTCCGAACAGCTCGCGCAAGCGCGATGCCACGGCCTTGAGCAGGCGGTCGCCGACGTTGTGCCCCAGGCTGTCGTTGATCATCTTGAATTGGTCGAGATCGATCATCAGCAACGCACAGCCGCGCTTGTGCACCTGCGCCGACGCCAGTGCCTGCTCGACGCGGTCGCGGAACAACAGGCGGTTGGGCAGATCGGTCAGCGGATCATGGTGCGCCAGGCGCTTGATCTCGTGTTCGGAATCCTTGATCGCACTGATGTCGGAGAACACCGCCACGTAATGACTGAGCTGGCCGCAGTCATCGCGAATGACCCGGATGGTTTGCCATTGCGGGAAAATCTCGCCGCTTTTTCGCCGATTCCAGATTTCGCCGCTCCATTCTCCGTTCCGGCCCAAGGCCTGAAACATCTGCTTATAAAAATCCGGAGAGTGGTGACCGGACTTGAACAGGCTCGGTGTATGCCCCAGTACTTCGTCTGGCAAGTAGCCGGTGATGGCCATGAACGCACGATTGACGTGGACAATCTTGCGCTGGCGATCAGTGACCAGCACCCCTTCGTGGGTGCAATCGAACACCGCCTGCGCCTGACGCAGACGCGCGCGATCTTCCTGGTGAAAACGCAGGGCATCCTTGAGTCCCAGTACGTTCCAGCGCCCGGCCAGGGCCAGCAGAATCAAGCCGGCACTGAGGCCGACCCAGACATAACCGTTGATCAGCTGCCAACGCGGCAAATCCGCTGAACCATCGAATATTCTGCTCAATAAACAACCAGTGACACCCAGCCACACGCAGGAAACCACCAGGTAAAGCAGCGCCGCACGGAAGGCTGCGCGATAAGATGCCGACATTCGGTCGTCCATGTCCCTACGAAAGCTCAGAATTATAGAGCAAAGAGCCACCACTCCTCTCTTATCTGAAAGCCCGACTGGTTTTATCTGTGTCCTGAGTGATAATGCGCGAGCTATTTTTTTCTTTATCGAGGGCCCAACAGCCTATGTGGTACGAAGGTTTACTCGGCTTGTCAGCCTGGCAACTGGTGGCGGTCACTCTGGTCATGACTCACATCACCATCGTCGGCGTCACGGTCTACCTGCATCGCTACTCGGCGCACCGCTCCCTTGAGCTGAACGCCGGCCTCAAACACTTCTTCCGGTTCTGGCTGTGGCTGACCACCGCGCAGAACACCCGCGAGTGGACGGCGATCCACCGCAAGCACCACGCCAAGTGCGAAACCGTCGATGATCCGCACAGTCCGGTAATCAAGGGCCTGTCGACAGTGCTGCGCAAAGGCGCCGAGCTGTACCGCGCCGAGGCGGAAAACGCCGAGACGCTGCGCATCTACGGCAAGAACTGCCCCGAAGACTGGATCGAACGCAAGCTGTACAGCCGTTACCCGCTGCTGGGCGTGGCGATCATGGGGGTCATCGACCTGCTGCTGTTCGGCACCATCGGCATCACCATCTGGGCGATCCAGATGATGTGGATCCCGGTCTGGGCGGCCGGCGTGATCAATGGCCTGGGGCACGCCGTGGGCTATCGCAACTTCGAGTGCCGCGATGCGGCGACCAACCTGGTGCCGTGGGGCATCCTGATCGGTGGTGAAGAGCTGCACAACAACCACCACACCTACCCCAACTCGGCCAAGCTGTCGGTGAAGAAGTGGGAGTTCGACATGGGCTGGGCCTGGATCCAGGTGTTCAGCTTCCTGCGCCTGGCCAAGGTGCAACGGGTGGCGCCTATCGCCCACCGCGTCGAAGGCAAGGGCAGCCTGGACATGGACACCGCCATGGCGATCCTCAACAACCGCTTCCAGATCATGGCCCAGTACCGCAAGCTGGTGATTGGCCCGCTGGTCAAGCAGGAGCTGGAAAAGGTCGACCATTCGGTGCGCCACCAATTCCACCGCGCCAAACGCCTGCTGTCGCGTGAGACCAGCCTGCTGGAAGACCGCCATCACCTGCGCATCCAGACCATGCTTGAGCACAGCCAGGCACTGAAAGTGATCTACGAGAAGCGCCTGGCTTTGCAGCAGATCTGGCTCAAGACCAGCTCCAACGGCCACGACATGCTGGCTGCGATCAAGGACTGGGTTCATGAAGCCGAAGCCAGCGGCATTCAATCGCTGCGCGACTTCGCCCACCAGCTGAAAACCTACTCGCTGCGTCCAGCGGCCTGAAACTCGGCGGGAGTGAGGCAACTCACTCCCGCGCTCAGGCTGGCGTCTTGCGCAGGCGCATCAATTCCGGCAAGCCAATCTTCAGCAGGCGCGCCGTCCGGCTTTTAGCCAACGCTTCCACGCCCTCATGCTCGGTCAGGCGCGCCAGACTGGCCGCCATGTTCATCACCAGCGCTTCGCGCGAGTACACCCCGCCACCAAGCTGATAAACCGCGGCAATCAATTCCCGCAGCTCCAGCGGCAGGCGCCAGCGGGTGCGCAAGGCCGAACCGTAGGCGGCGGCAAACTCCGTGAGGGCGTTGCCGATCTGCTCCTGATCATCCAGCTCGCCGCCGGCCTGTTTCCACTCCTGCAGGCAACGCAACAGTGCCAGGTCGCCGAGGCAATGGAGCATGCCCGCGCAGTAGCAGCGCTCCTGATCAAGATCAAGCAGGCGCGCCAGGGTCCGGGCGTATTCCGCGGTGTGCAGCGACAGCTCCCAGTAGCGCTCGGCGTAGTCGGCCAGCAGCGGGTCGCTCAACCTGGCGCTGCGCTTGAGGGCCAGCCCGAGCACCAGGTTCATGCTTTGCCCGGTACCCAGGCGATGAAGAGCCTGGGACAGGGTCTGTACGCCTTCACCCAGGTGATGGGCGGCGCTGTTGGCGGCGGCGATCAGCACGGCGGTGATCTGTGGGTCGGTGCACACTTCCTCTTCCAGCAAGCGCAGGTCCAGGCCATTGGGATTAAGGCTGCGCTTGACCGCCTGCTGCACGTCGGTGAGCAGCGGCGCACCGTCGGCCAGCTCGCGGCGGCGCTCGAGAAAGGTCGAAAGGCTCATGCCCGGCGCCAGGGTCGGCACCTCGCAGGACACAGTCTGCCCGGCGTTGAGCAGCAACTGCTGCAAGCGCAGGGTCAGGTTTTCCATGTCCAGCGGTTTGGTCAGATAGGCAGTGGGTGCCAGCGGCACGGCTTCATGGACGCTGGCGCTGTCGTTGCGGCTGCTCATCAGAATGAACGGCAGCAACGGCTGGCGACGGCGCTGGCGCACACTGCGCAGCACATTGAGGCCATCGACCCCCGGCAATTCCCAATCGGCGATCACCAGGTCATAGGGCTGCTCGCTCAACAGTTGCAGCGCTTGCTGGCCGTCGGCACACAGGTCCAGCCGCGCGTCGCAACGCACGTTGAGCAACACCTGTTTGAGCAGATCGCGCGACCAGGGATCGGCTTCGGCAATCAGCACGCGAGGCACAGCGGGAAGCTCTACAACGGTCATCTTTTCACTCCGGGACAATCCTTGCACCTTAGACAATGCTGGCACTTCGATACAGGTGAAAAGCCGAGGATGTGTTTCCAAAGACCAAAAAAACCCGCCGAAGCGGGTTTTTTGTGAAGCCGGTCACACTCGGTGATCAGAGCTCGGAGAAGCACTCTTCGATGATCGCCAGACCTTTGTCCAGTTGCTCGTCCGGCGAAGTCAGCGGAACCAGGACCCGCAGCACGTTGCCGTAGGTGCCGCAGGACAGCAGAATCAGACCTTTCTCGCGAGCCTTGGCAACCACTGCAGCCACGGCTGGGGCGTTAGGCTTGTGGCTGTCGCCGTTCTCGAACAGCTCGACCGCGATCATCGCGCCCAGGGCACGTACTTCACCGATGACCGGGTACTTCGCCTGGATGGCTTTCAGGCCGGTCACCAGACGCTCGCCCACCGCCTTGCAGCGATCCAGCAGGTGCTCTTCTTCGAACACTTCCATCACGGCCAGGGCCGCAGCACACGCGATCGGGCTACCGGCGTAGGTGCCGCCCAGGCCGCCTGGAGCGATGGCGTCCATGTATTCGGCCTTGCCGCAGACACCGGCCAGCGGGAAGCCGCCAGCGATGGATTTGGCAAAGGTGGTCAGGTCGGCAGCAACGCCCATCTGTTCCATGGCGAAGAAGGTGCCGGTACGGCCAGCGCCGGTTTGTACTTCGTCAGCGATCAGCAGGATGCCGTGCTGGTCGCACAGGGCACGCAGGCGCTTCATGAACTCTTTAGGCGCGACGTAGAAACCGCCTTCACCCTGCACCGGCTCGATGATGATGGCGGCGATGTCACGCGGCTCGGCATCGTTCTTGAAGATGCGTTCGATGCTGGCGATCGAGTCGTCGATGCTCACACCGTGCAGTTCGTTCGGGTACAGCGCGCGGAACACGCCGCCTGGCATCAGGCCCATGCCTGCCGAGTAAGGCACGACTTTACCAGTCAGACCCAGGGTCATCATGGTGCGGCCGTGGTAGGCGCCGGTGAAGGCGATCACGCCAGCGCGGCCAGTGGCGGCACGGGCGATTTTCACAGCGTTTTCCACGGCTTCCGAACCGGTGGTGACCAGCAGGGTTTTCTTGGCGAAATCACCTGGGACCTTGGCGTTCACTTTTTCGCACAGTTCTACGTACGGTTCGTACGCCAGCACCTGGAAGCAAGTGTGGGTCAGCTTGTTCAGCTGTTCAGTCACGGCGGCGATGATTTTCGGGTGCACGTGACCGGTGTTCAGCACGGCGATACCGCCGGCGAAGTCGATGAACTCGCGACCTTCAACGTCGGTCACGGTGGCGTTCTTCGCGGACTCGGCGAAGATTGGGTGAATCTGGCCAACACCGCGTGGTACAGCGGCTTCACGGCGTTTCATCAAAGAAGCGTTAGTCTTGCTCATAGTGTCCTCATTCGCCGCTCATCGGTCGGCGTGGTTCAAGGATTACGCGGCGGGGAGGCAACTACGGCAGCATGCGATGATCGACTGCCACAGCTTTCCCGGCCACAGATAAGAATCCGGTGAAACACGCAAAGGGTCAGCGCTCTCGTGCCCTTTGCGTTTCAAGCAATGCCCTGCCCGGCTCAAGCCTTGCGGCTTAGATGCCCAGGCACAGGTATTTGATTTCCAGGTAATCCTCGATGCCGTACTTGGAGCCTTCACGGCCCAGGCCCGACGCCTTGATGCCGCCGAACGGCGCGACTTCGTTGGAGATCAACCCGGTATTCACGCCAACCATGCCGTATTCCAGGGCCTCGGCCACACGGAACACACGGCCCAGGTCGCGGGCATAGAAGTACGAGGCCAGACCGAACTCGGTGTCGTTGGACATCGCGATCACTTCGGCTTCGTCTTTGAAGCGGAACAGCGGCGCCAGTGGGCCGAAGGTTTCTTCCTTGGCCACGGCCGCGGTTTTCGGCACGTTGGTGAGGATGGTCGGTTCGAAGAAGTTGCCTTCCATCACCTTGCCGCCGGTGAGCAGGGTTGCGCCTTTGCTCAGGGCGTCAGCGATGTGTTCCTGGACCTTGGCCACGGCCTTGCCGTCAATCAACGGACCAGTGGTGGTGCCTTCTTCCAGACCGTTGCCGATCTTCAGCTTGGCCACGGCCGCCGCGAGTTTCTCGGCGAAGGCGTCGTAGATCGAGTCCTGGATGTACAGGCGGTTGGCGCAGACGCAGGTCTGGCCGTTGTTGCGGTACTTGGAAATGATTGCGCCTTCGACGGCCTTATCCAGGTCCGCGTCGTCGAACACGATGAACGGCGCGTTGCCACCCAGCTCCAGGGACACTTTCTTGATGTCCTTGGCGCATTCGGCCATCAGCTGGCGACCGATTTCGGTCGAGCCGGTGAACGACAGCTTGCGCACGATCGGGTTGCTGGTCAGCTCGCCGCCGATGTCGCCGGCGCTGCCGGTCACCACGCTCAGCACGCCTTTCGGGATGCCGGCACGGTGCGCCAGTTCAACCAGGGCCAGGGCCGAGAATGGAGTTTGCGAAGCAGGCTTGATCACCATGGTGCAACCGGCGGCCAGGGCCGGGCCAGCTTTACGGGTGATCATGGCGGCCGGGAAGTTCCACGGAGTGATCGCTGCAGTCACGCCGATTGGCTGCTTGATCACGATCAGGCGCTTGTCTGGCTGGTGGCCCGGGATCACGTCACCGTAGATGCGCTTGGCTTCTTCGGCGAACCATTCGATGAAGGAGGCAGCGTAAACGATTTCGCCCTTGGCTTCGGCCAATGGCTTGCCCTGCTCGAGGGTCATCAGGCGACCGAGGTCTTCCTGGTTTTCGATCAGCAATTCGTACCAGCGACGCAGCTTGTTCGCCCGCTCTTTGGCGGTCAGTGCACGCCAGGCCGGCAGCGCCTTGTCGGCAGCTTCGATGGCACGGCGGGTTTCGGCAGCGCCCATTTTCGGTACGGTGCCCAGAATATCGCCCGTAGCCGGGTTGTTGACGTTGATCGTCTGACCATTGTCCGCATCTACCCAAGCACCATCGATGAAGGCTTGCTGGCGGAACAACAGGGAATCTTTAAGCTGCATGTCGGCTTTCCTTAACAGCACCGCGCACGCGCGGAGCGAATTATGATTGTAGAAAGGCGCCCTTGGGCTGCCGTCAGGGAACTCATTCACCGGGCTGAAGCACATAAATAGCGCACGGTTCGAAACACGTGCGGTTCAGCACCCAGACAAGAGCGTTTGAAATCTCAAACGAATCCTAGGATCAAAGGGGGTAAAGGACAATAGGCTGTTCGAAAAAAAGAACGTGAAGCCGACTTTTGCCCAGTATTTCGGATCAACGTTACGAACGCGCGTCGACAGAGGCAAAACAACAGGTTTTTCAGCAGCATGGACGCCCGCCACGCTTATGCGTATCATGGCGCCCGCTGCACCAGTAGCTCAGCTGGATAGAGTACTGCCCTCCGAAGGCAGGGGTCGTGGGTTCGAATCCCGCCTGGTGCACCATACAGCTGTAAAGAAAAAGCCTCAGGCCTTACGGGTCTGGGGCTTTTTTGTGGGTGTTTTTTGGCGGCGGTGTGCGGGACGTCTTCGGGCTTGCCGGACTCCCGGGTTACCCACCTGCGCGCAGCTGCCAGCGATTCGCTTGGTCACGAACAGTGGCAGCTCCACGCCAAACAGCTAGACCAGGCGCCGTCCTCAGAAATCGAAGAACACGGTCTCCGCTGGGCCCTGCAGATAAATATCAAAGCGATAAGCCAGCTTGCCGTCCACCGTGCAGCGCTTGGCGATCAGCGATTCGCGGCGGTGGGGTTGTTCGATCAGGTTCAGCACCGGGTCCACGGCGTTGGCCTCGGCTTCGTCGTCGAAGTACAGGCGGGTCTGCAGGTGGATGTTGATGCCACGGGCGAACAGCGACACGTTGATGTGCGCGGCCATCGGTACGCCGGCGGCGTTTTTCACGACGCCTGGCTTGATGGTGTTGATCGTCCATTCGCCAGCATCGGTGGTGGCGGTGCGACCGAAGCCGTTGAACGGCTTTTGCAGGTCGTAGTCGCTGTCGTAGACGCCCTGGTGGTCGGCCTGCCAGCATTCCAGGAACGCATCGCGAATCAGTTGGCCGTTGCCGTCGTAGACGCAACCCACCACCACGATGTGCTCGCCGGGTGCGCCGGGCTTGGCCATCTGGTTCCAGATTTCCTCTTCGCGCGGCTCGTTGCCGGCGGTTTCCAGCGCCAGGCCGATGTGCACATAGGGGCCGGCGGTTTGCGATGGGGTTTCATTCAGCAGTTGAACGGGCATGTGCAGGCCTCCTCAGCAGTTTTCGAAGTGGGTCTTGCGCTGGCCGCGCAGGACGATGTCAAAGCGATAGGCCAGGCAATCCATCGGATTGGCCATGCTCATGTCCAGTTTGGCGATCAGGCTCTGCACCGCTTCCTGGTTGGCAATCGACTTGACGATCGGGCACATCGGGATCAGTGGATCCCCTTCGAAATAAAGCTGGGTAATCAGCCGCGTGGCGATGGACGGGCCGCTGATGGACACATGCACGTGGGCCGGGCGCCAGTCGTTGGGGCCATTGCGCCATGGGTACGGGCCGGGTTTGACGGTGCGGAAGCTGTAATTGCCATCGCGGTCGGTCAGCGCACGGCCGACGCCACCAAAGTTCGGGTCCAGCGGCGCCAGGTAGCTGTCCTTCTTATGGCGGTAACGGCCGCCGGCGTTGGCTTGCCACATTTCCACCAGGGTATGGGGAATCGGCTTACCGTACTGATCACAGACGCGACCGGCGATGAGGATGCGCTCACCAATCGGCAGCCCGCCGTTATTGAAGTTCAGCAGCAAGTCGTTGTCGTACTTGCCCATGCGCAGGTGGGAGAAGTCCGGACCGCTGGTTTCCGAGACCGATTGCGGAATGCTCACCAGGGCTTGGCGTGGCGAGCGCAGGATCGAGGTCTTGTAGTCAGGCGTCAGGGCTTTGGGATGCCAATTACGGTCACGAATGACGAAGCGGCTGTCGTGCGCGTCGGACATGTCGTACTTCCTATTATTATGGTGAAAGGTCCGTAAGCTTCGCCTGTTGCGGCCCAATCAAACATTGAAAATACCGACCCTATCCATATCCAAATAGTTATGGATAGTGGCCACCGCGGTATTCCTCACCCACCTCACGCAGCACCTGCGCGCACCATTGCGCCGCGGACGTCAGCGGCAAGGCCGGGTTGCTGCACAGCCCTACCGAGCCGCCGGGCTCGCGCATGCCCAGGTCCAGCTCGACCAGATCACCCTGGCGCAAGTCCTGGCGGACCGCGTCCAGCGGCGCGACCCAGATCGCCTGGCTGGATTGCACGTAGCGCCGGCTCAGGGCCACCGACAGGGTTTCCAGGCGTTGCCGCGACGGGGTGATGCCGTGCTGCACGAAGAGACTGTCGGCAAATTTGCGAATAGTGGTGCCCGCCGACGGCAGGACCAACGGATAGTCCTGCAAGTTGTGTTGGCCCTGTGGATCGGCCAAAACCGGATGACCGGTACGCACCACCAGGGTCATGGACTCGCTATAAAGATGCTCGAAGGCCAGGCCGAGAATCGCCGGGCTGTCGGTCATGCGCCCCACCACCAGATCCAGCTCACCGACGCGCAGTTGCGCCAACAGATGAGCACTGGCCCCGGTCACGATTTTCACCACCAGCGCCGGATGCCGTTGATGCAGCCGGCAGACCACTTCCGGCACCAACAGGCTTTCGACAGTGGACAGCACGCCGAGCTGCAGGGTGATGGGCTCGTGCACCCCGGAGCGCAGACTGTTCACCCCCTCACGCAGCGATTGCACGCTCGGCCCGGCGTAACGCAGGAACGCCACACCGGCCTCGGTCAGGGTCGTGCCCTTTTTGCTGCGCTCGAACAGGGTGGAGTCGAGAAGGGTCTCCAGCTCCTTCAGGGTCTTCGACAGCGCCGGCTGGCTGATCGCCAGTTTGTCGCAGGCGCGGGCCAGGCTGCCCTGGCGCGCGACTTCGAGAAAACACAGCAGATGGCGGAATTTGATGCGGGTATCGATGTTCAAGCGGACGCTCTGCCTGAGAAGGTGTGGCGTCCATTATTGTTGAAAGTGCTGCGCGAGCAACACCGCGATGAGCTCAGCCCCTGGAACTCTGCGCCAGTTGCTCGACGAAAAACTCTACATGCCCGGCGGGGTGAGTCGGCAGCGGCCAGGCCTCGGTTTTCAAGGCGAGGTCGCGAAACGCCCGGGCGAACTTGGAACGCGCGTAACCATCGACCACCGCCTGACGCTTGCGCACGGCCTTTGCCACAGCATCGTCGTTGGGGACTGCGCCTATGTAATGCAGTTGCACATCGAGAAAAGGGTCGGTGTACCTATGTAACTCGGCAAACAGCTTACGGCTCTCGAGTGGCCCTTCTGACTTGTTGACCAGTATCCGAAAACGGTGAAGGCCGTAGTCCTGGTGAAGCAACTTGATCAGGTTAGCGGTCCCGCGGACCGAGGCCGGCTCGTTGCACATCACCAGCAAAACTTCCTGCGCCGCCTGCAGAAAACTCAATACCCATTGCCCCAGACCGCCGGCCGTGTCGATGATCAAAACATCCAGCTCTTCACTGATTGCACTGAATGCATGGGTGAGCGCACGAAACTGCGCGGGTTGCAGCTTGAGCATGCTCTGCAGGCCCGACGCTGCGGGTGCGATGCGAATTCCGCCGGGGCCGCGGATAAGTGCCTCCACAAGACTGCAGCGCCCATCAATGACGTCCGCCAGGGTGAGCCGAGGGAGCAACCCCAACAGTACATCGATACTGCCCAGCCCCAGGTCGGCATCGAGCAATACCACGCGCTTTCCAGCTTTTGCCAGCGCCACGGCAAGATTAACCGCCACCGTGGTTTTACCAACACCCCCTTTGCCGCCGCCGACCGCAATAACGCGCACGCGATGCACGGGAGTAATTTTCAATGGGTCTATTGCATGCATAAAGCAGTTCTGTCCTTTACAACAATTGCTGGGCAGGTTTGTTGGACACTTAATACTTTTTAATTAGTTGTTATAGATAACGTCAACGCCTTTACCCGACACCCAAAGTATCGACACCCGGGAATCCGCGAGGCGACCACCACACAACTAAACAGCCTTAACCTCAAGCGCCAGAAAGGAGGACAGTACGCTGCGAATAACCACCTGAGATGAATAATGATACACGCCTCAAAACACGCCAAAGAGTCTGGTTTCCGGACAATTGTATTTAATCCAAAAGCATTACCTTAACGTGATTTGCGATCAATTTGGAATGTGCCTTGCAGAGACGAAAAAACCTCCTAATATGATGATAATAAGATGTGTGCTTGATTGTAACGAGGGGCCAATAGCAGTCACAAAACCCTTTAAATCAAGGCTCACGGGAGGGTGATATTTTTTTTCCGCTAATGTAGAAAATCTTCAGCGGTTGAATTAGAGTCCTTACTGAGCTTTGGAATTTCCACCTAAAGCCCTATTTTTTATCGGGAATTGGAGAACCAACCGTCGCTGTAATATCGCGACGGGAGAGAAGGATCGCATATGCACAAGAAAACCGCGCGCCTCACTATATTGATCGATCTTCCGACGAAAAAGAAATTAGAAGATCTCTCTGAGACAGTTGATCTAACCGTATCGCAAATTCTCAGAAAACTAATCAAAAACCACTTGAGCGAATTTGATCAGCCGATCAATTTTTCCGCAGAGGAATCGATTCGCGAAGATAATTTTCCACTTAATTAGGACCCGCGTACTAAGTCTTCCCAACTCCCCACCTGAATCAGCCCATTTCGGTGGGGAGCAATGACGCTAACTGTGACGCAGCTCACATAATTATCCTGTTGCGTACATAGAGCACTTCGCCCTGCCCCTGTCTTCAACTGACGTTGACAATGGATTTTCTTATGTCTTTGAAACAGCAACTAACGGCTTGTTACAACTTTCTCCAGCAGCAGAATGCCGAGCTCACAACCGAGGATGACAACCCAACGGTCTGCTGTCTGTTCTTTTCCATCAGTGATGGCTCCCAGCGGGCGCGGGTGTTCCAGGTGGGTGCAGCCAGCTTCGAGGCGGCCTGGAACGACGGACTGCAGGCCCTGCAGGCGCTCGAACTTTCCGACAGCGCACTTTGGTTGCGAGTCGAGCGTGCAGTTAATGTGACCTCATTGTCCTGGGCCCAACTGCTGGAGCGTCTCAAGCGTTACAAGCGCAACTATTTCAGGCAGGGCATCGCTTTCGACCCGGCGCTGAAAACCGCGCTGACCGAACAGGAAATCAACGCCAACGCCATCCTCTACGGCGGCGCCAACATGCCCCTGGCCACGTTCAACCTGGGCAACTTTTCGGTCTACGTGAAAAAGCGCTTCAGTGATTCGGCCGCACTGGACGCGGTGATGGCCGCACAGGACAACCCCGGCACACAGGTCTACCTGTTTCAGACCCGAGGCGTTTTTTGTGCTGAAGACGGTGTCGTCCATGAGTTGCATGGCAACGGTTCCAGCGTGGGCCGACGCAAAACTGCCGAGCTGAGCGCTGGCGATGTTCGCGACAAGGTGGTCACGGCCTCCGAGTTTCTCAGTCGCCAGGTCAAAGACAGCGGGCAGTTCGTCTACGGCGTGTTCCCCTGCTTCGATCGCACCATCGAAAACTACAACGCCCTGCGCCATGCCAGCACCACCTACTCGATGATCGAAGCCTTTGCACTGACCGGCGACGAAGCGCTGCATGGGTCGATCCAGCGTGCGCTCGGCTATCTCACCACGCAGCTGATCAAGCCCTACACCCTGGCCGACGGCAGCGCTGCAGCATTCCTGGTGGATACCGGCGATGAGATCAAATTAGGCGGTAATGCGGTTTGCCTGCTGGCCCTGGTCAAATACTGCGAAGTCACCGACAGCCGCGATTACTTGCCGTTGCTGTCCGCGCTGGCCAACGGCATCGCCTCAATGCAGGACCCGCGCACCGGCGGCTTCAATCACGTTTTGCACGCCGGCGACCTGAGCATCAAGGCGCCCTTCCGGATCATCTACTACGACGGCGAAGCGGCCTTTGGCCTGATGCGCTTGTATGGCCTGAGCGGCGACGAGCGCTGGCTGCAGGTGGTTGAAAAAGCCTTCGACTACTTCATCGCCAAACAGCACCACCGCGAGCACGACCACTGGCTGAGCTACTGCGTCAACGAGCTGACGCGCTACCGTCCCGAGGAAAAATACTTCCGTTTCGGCCTGAACAACTTCGTCGACTACCTGGGCTTCGTCCAGCAGCGCATCACCACCTTCCCGACCCTGCTGGAACTGATGATGGCCGCCCAGCAGATGCTGCAGCGGATCGAGCAAATGCCGGAGTTGCGCCACTTGCTCAATGAAGTCGACCTACAGGCTTTCTACCGCGCCCTGCACCACCGTGCCGGGCATTTGATGAATGGCTATTTCTGGCCGGAAATCGCCATGTTCTTTCGCAATCCGGCGCGCATCGTCGGTGCGTTCTTCATTCGCCACCACGCGTTTCGGGTGCGCATCGACGACGTCGAACACTACTTGTCCGGGCTGATCGCCTATCACCAGTACCTGCGTGATGGCGCGCCTCAGGTCGCTCGCGCACTGCCGCGCACACAAGACGGCTGGCACTGGGACGCGGCCACTGTGGCCCGGGCAACCGGCGGCACCTGGGTGGTCGCTCCACCCGCCGATTGGCAAGCCAGCGGCCTGGTGCCTTCGATGGTCTTCGGCAACTACCAGCGTATGCTGAGTCGCCCACCGAGCCCTGCGCGCCCCAACGAAGCGCATTTGGCGCGGATGTGGGCCAACGCTGATCCATCCCGCCGGCCGTCAGCCTTCGTCTGCGTCGAACCGACGCCCTACCTCGACACCGGCCTGCCGGTGCTGCAAGTCGCCGACACTGCCGAAGCGATGCTGCAAATGGGACGACATGCCCGCCTGAACTTCGGCGGCCAAGTGTTCGGCGTCACCGGCAGCGCCGGCAAGACCACGGTGGTCGCGATGCTCACCCATGCCCTGCAGCAACTGGGACCGGTGGCACAGACCGAAGGCAACGCCAATCTGCCCCACGGCATCGCCTGGAACCTGTCGTGCATGACCGCCCCAGCGCGTTTTTGGGTGTTGGAAATGGCCGTGGGCAGGATGCCGATCAACTCCGAGTTGGTACGCCCGCACATTGCCGTGGTCACCAGCCTGTCGCCGGCACATCTGGAGTACCACGGCACCCTGGAGAATGTCGCACGCAAGAAAAGCGCGATCTTCAGGTCCATGGCGCCCGGCGGGCACGCGGTGTTGAACCACGACATGCCGTACTACCAGGTGTTCGCGGATGCCGCCCGGCGCGCGCAATTGTCCCAACTCAGCTACGGCGAGCATGCTCAGGCCGACCTGCGGCTGATCGACTGTGTCACCACGCCCTCGCATTTGCAGGTCACGGCCAGTTTCCGTGGCGCGCCACTGCACTTCAGCTTGCGCGCCCGTGGCCACCACATGGTACTCAACGCCTTGTCGGTCCTGGCCGCGCTGATTGCCGCCGGCTTGCCCACCGAACAAGCCCTGATCGCACTGGAGACCTTCGAAGCGGTGCAAGGTCGCGGCAATACCCTGACGGTTCACTGCGAGGGCGGTGCGTACCAGTTGATCAACGACGCTTACAACGCCAATCCCGGCTCGATGGGTGCCTCGCTGAAAATGCTCGCCGAGCTACCTGGGCTACCGCAACAACGGGTCGCCGTGCTGGGCGATATGCTTGAGCTCGGCCCCGACAGCCAGCGTTATCACCTGGAACTGGCCGAGCACCTGCTGGCGGCCAAACCGCGCCATACCCTGCTGTGCGGCCCGTTGATGCACGGGCTGTACGCGCAGTTGCGCGGGCAGTTGAGCATCGAGTGGTTCGAGGACGTCAGTGCATTGCGCGAACAACTGCCCGAGCACGCCGCGCGCTGGTTCCGTGCAGATGACTATGTGTTGGTCAAAAGCTCGGGCGGCACCCGTTTGTCAGAACTGGTGGAATCGCTGACCAACACCGAGCCGGCATTGGCGACCCCCTGACTCAGGGCCGGGCGCAGCGCGCCGCGGTCTTCAGGCCGATGTCGTTGCGCAGATGGTGGAAGGTCGGACTCACCGCCGGCGCTTCGATCAACTGCGCCGGCAGCCCCGCCGCCTGCAGCGCCTGAAAAAAATTCTGCTGCAGCGCGAAGGAGGTGATTTGGTCTTCAGGGTTGCCGATCACGAACAGCGCCTGCCCAGGTGTTTTGACGATGCCGTCGACATGCTCCAGGGGATCGTAGGGGTTGAGCAGGCCATTGGTGTCGCGCCCTTCACGCGGCGGCAGGCCTCTTCTTTGACGAACCATCTGTGCCCGCTTCAGCAGGTCAAATGCTCCTGAGGTCATGACCGCGCACTGCACATCCTCGCGCCCCAATGTCAGTAGCGCCGCTACCGCCGTCGCCCCACCACTGTGGCCGAGCAGGACGAACCTGCCGATCGAATAGCGTGCGCGCAACGCATCCAGCGCCGCATCCAGAGGCTGGAATTCGCTGGCCTGACGCCGATGCAGATGGTTGCCGCTGGAGCCGTATGTCCCCGGGCGCGCGACAATCACCACCGGAACATGGGCGCGCCGACTGAGGGTCGCCGCCTGCTTGTCTTTGGCCGCAACGGTATTGCCGGCGATCACCTCGGGTGCCTGGCGCATCTCCTTGTCGCGGTCACCGTGGAACATCACGATCACCACCGGCGCATGATCCAGAGCCTCGCCGCTAAAATAGCGGATGCAGGATTCGCCGCTGGCAGACTCGACCCACAGGGCCGAGTCCGGATCGTTGCATCTGGCGCGATCGGGGGCGGAATTCCACAGCAGCGGCGAATCATCGCTGGCGCCAACCGACACGCTCAAGCTGGTTAGCAGAGCCAGCGCCCATACCCCGCGCACGGGTTTCAATCCGAACATGCCGCTGCCTCGCCCACTAACGTTCGCGCAGCGCTTCACGCGCCCGGTTCATCGGTTTGATCAAGAAATCGAGCACAGTCTTCTGCCCGGTCTTGATATCCGCCGCGGCGATCATCCCCGGCACAATCGAGAACGCTTTGCCGGCCTTGTTGTGCAGTTCGTTGTCGTTGGTGCGGATGAACACCCGGTAGTAGAACACCTCGGGTTTGACTTCATCCTGGATGGTATCCGGGGAGATCGTCACCACCTTGCCGTCCATGCTGCCGTAGATCGAGTAGTCGTAGGCGGTGATCTTGACCTTGGCCTCCTGGTCGGGATGGATGAAGGCAATGTCCCGGGGAGAAATACGCGCTTCGATTAGCAACTGGTCGTCCATGGGTACGATCTGCATCAAACGGCCGTTGGGCGGAATGATCCCACCGATGGTGGTGACCTCGATGTCCTTGACGATGCCACGCACCGGCGAACGCAAGGTCAGCCGGGTGACCGAGTCGGAACGGCCCATGAGCACCGAGGACAGGGTCTGCACATCGGAGTTGGCCTTGGCCAGTTCCTCGCCGGCCCGCACCATGTACTCGGAGCGTGACTGGGTCAGCTTGAGTTCCAGCTCGGATTTCTGCCGCTTCAGGCGCAGCACCTCGACGTTGCTCGCGGCGCCGACCCGGGCCAGGTTTTCGGTGATCTCCAGTTCACTGCGTACCAGCCCCAACGAAGTGCGCACCCCGGCCTGGGACTCTTCCAGGCCCTTGCGCCGGGTCTGGTACAGATCGGTTTCGGCGGCCATCAAGGCCGGGTAGGCCTTGAGTTCCGCGGGGAAGCTCAGTGCGGTGCCGTTCACTTCCGCCTGCAGGCGCGCCACGCTGGCCAGTGAGGCGCGGTACTTGGCCGCGCTCTCGCCGAAGTTGGACTCGGTCTTGGTCGGGTCGAGCTTGGCGAGGATCTGCCCCTGCGTAACGATATCGCCCTCGGCGACATTCAGCTCGGCAATGATCCCGCCTTCCAGAGACTGGATCACCTGCTCGCGCGAACTGGGGATGACCTTGCCGGTGCCGGTCGACACCTCGTCGACTTCAAACAGGTACGCCCAGGTGCCGAAGGCCAGCAGCATCAGCGCCACGCACCAGACGACGCGGGTGGAGCGGACTACGGTTACGTCATCGAGGCCGTCGTCGTGAGCCTGGGCATGCTCGGGGGTACGGTTGTCAGTAGCCATGCGAACTATCCTTCAGCGCAGTCGATTGCAGTTTCAGCCGGCTCATTGCGCCTGATTCCTGGGTTTGGAAAGCCGAGCAATGGCGTTGTCCTTGGTGTCGTCGATGACCACCGTGCCGTTGTCGACGACGATGATCCGGTCCACCAGACTCAGCACACTCATGCGGTGCGTGGCGATGATCAGCGTGCGTTGCGCGCCCCACTGGTCGAGGCCCTGGATCAGCTTGCGCTCGCTGGCGTCATCGAGGGCCGCGGTCGGTTCGTCCAGCAGCACGATCTGCGGCTGACGAATGATCAGCCGCGACAGCAACAGCGACTGCCGCTGGCCGCCGGACAGGCCCAACCCGCCCTCAAGAATCATATGGTCCATGCCAAGCGGGAATTTGCTGATGAATTCCAGGGCGCCGGTCAGGGTCAATGCCTCGAGGATCTCCTGGTCACTGGCATGGGGCGCACCCAGCATCAGGTTCTCCCGCAGGGTGCCGTGGAACAGCCGCGAGTTCTGGGTCAGCAAGCCGACATCGCGGCGCACATCGGCCGGGTCGATATGGCTCAGGCCGACGCCGTCCAGGGTCAGCGACCCCGAACTCAGGTCGATCATTCCGGCCATCGCCTGCAACAGCGTCGACTTGCCGGCGCCGTTGCGCCCGAGCACGGCGATGCGTTCGCCGGGGGCGATCTTCAGGTCCTTGACCAGCAGGGCCGGCATCGGGGCGTCTTCGCTGTACTTGAACTCCGCCTGCTTGAACTCGTAGTTGCCCTGCACCACCGGCAGCTGCACGCGCTTGCTGCCTTCGGGCTGGTCGACCGGCAATTGCATGATTCGGTGCAGGCCCTGCAGCGCCACTTTGGCCTGCTGCCAACGGGTCAGCACCATGGTGATCTGCGACATCGGTGCCATCATCCGCGAAGCCAGGATCGACGAAGCCACCAGGCTACCGGTGGTGATATCGCCGGCCATGACCATCGGCGCACCGAACACCACCACCACGGCGAACACCCCGCCCTGCACACTCTGGGTCCAGGTCACCAGGCCACTGGTGAGGGTCCGCGAGCGCAGGCTGGCCTCGGCGGCGGTGGCGTTATAATGATTCCATTGCTGCTGGAAGCGCTGCTCGGCCTGGAGCATCTTGATGTCATCGAGGCCCTGCACCGTCTCCACCAACATGGCGCTGCGCAATGAGCTTTCGCGCATCGACTGGTTGGCCAGTCGCGCCAGTTTCTTCTGCGCCAGCAACCCTGGCACCACCAGCACCAGTAGCGCGCCCAATGGCACCGCCACCAACGGTCCGCCGATGAACCAGTAGATCACTACGAACAGCAGGAAAAATGGCAGGTCGGCCAGGGCGCTGGCGGTGCTCGAGGTAATCAGTTCGCGCAGTTGTTCCAGCTCGCGTAACTGCGAGATGAACGAGCCGGTGGATTTCGGTCGTGCGCTGTTGCGCAGGCGAATGGCATGGCCGAACACCAGGTCGGAGACGCGCATGTCCGCGCGCTTGCCGAGCAGGTCGGTGATGCGCACGCGCATGATCCGCAGGATGAAATCGAAGAACAACGCCAGCATCACCCCGCCAAATAAAACCAACAGGGTCGGCATCGATTCAGCCGGAATCACCCGGTCATACACCTGCATCGAAAACAGGACGCCGGCCAGGCCCAGCACGTTGGCTGCCAGCGACGCGAGCATGACGTGACCGTAGGGACGCAGATCACGCAAGACAATACTTTTGAACCAGCTCTTTTCGTAGGGTTTGACGTAGTCGTCGACTCGCGAGTCCCGCGCCGCCCGCGCTGGGCGCAGGATCAGCGCCTTACGCGCGCAAGCGATCAGTTCGGCCCGGCTGATGCGGCTTTGCAGGCCCTGATCACCGCTGTAGACAATCCCCAGCTCATCGTCGTCGCCAAGGGTCTGCAGGACGCCGATTTGTCCGTCATCCAATTGCACGACCAGGGGCAGGCGACGTTGCACGAGCAACGCCGCAGAGAAGTCAACAATCTTCAGGCTCAGGCCGGCCTGGCGCGCCATCTGCCGCAGTACCAGGTCAAGGTCGACGCCGGTGCTCCACTGCGCGGCAATGCGCACATTCTGCGCCGAGCAATCCAGGCGGTTATGCCGGGCGACGCTGATAATCGCTTCCAGCCAGCCTTCGTAGTTCAATGCCAGCGCCGCGTCCAGGCTCTGGGGTTCACTCGCGCTCTGGGTATCGAGGTTGACGGCGTCATTCATGGTCGAATCTCCACACCTTGGATGGTGCTGCTGTCCAGGTTGAACGCCGTGCGCAGGGCGCTGCTGTTGTACAGGCAATCAATTTCCAGGCGGTTAAGGTCGGCGGCAGTGTTCGCCCGGTCCATGGCGGCCTGGTGGATTTCCTGTTCGGCGTTCAACAGATCGAGCAGCGGTCGCGTGCCCAGTTCAAGGTATTGCTGGCGATACAAATCGCGGGTTTCGGAAATGCTGCGTTCACGAAAATCCAGGGTCGACAGGCGCTGTTCGAGGCTGGACGTCTGGTCCCGCGCCTCGAGCAAGCCCTGGCGCACCGCCAGGCGTGCGGCATCATTGGCCGCCTCGGCCGCGCGCAGGGCCTGGGCCGCCGCCGATTTTCGAGCGGTGATGGCGCCGCCTTGATACAGCGGCATCTGCACGTTGAGGAACACCCCATAGCGCGTGCGATCGCGGCCGCCGACGCTGCCGTCCTCGTCGTTGCTGTCCAGGTATTGGGTGGCGGTGGGGTCCAGGGACACGGTCGGCATCGCTTCGGCACGCGCCTGCGCGATCTGCGCTTGGGCATCGACCTGCTGGGCCTGGGCGATCAACAGCGAAGGCGTCAGCACTTGGTCGGCATTGATGCCGTCGCAGGACTGCTTGAGCGTCGCCGGCATGCTCGCGGTGATGCTCACCGGCGTCCGCGCCCCGAGCAAACTGCCGAGGGTGCTGCGCCAGCGGTTGTACAGCGCGGTGTATTGCAGTTGCGTGGCGACGGCTGCCTCGACCCGCGAGCGTGCCTGGATCAGGTCGGAGCGAGTGCTGGCGCCCATGTCGCTGCGCTTTTGCGCGAGGTCGGCAATCGCCGTCAGGCCTTTGACCTGTTCCCGGGAGATCGCCAGCAGGGCCTGGTAGCGCTGCAACTCGATCACCGCAAATGCAGTGTCGCGGGCCACCTGGTCGATGGCCAGCAGCACCGAGGCTTGCTTGCCATTGAGCCGGGCCACCGCGCTGTCCACCGCGCTGTCGACCTTGCCGAAGTCGTAGAGCATTTGTGACATCGACAGGGTAAAGGCCTGGCTCTGGCCATTGCCGGTCAGGCCGCTGTCATAACCGCTGTTGAAACCGCCCTTGATCTGCGGGTAGTAACCCGAGCGGGCGACGGTGACGTTGTCGTGCTGCTGGTACAGCTGACCAATGGACTCCGCAATCGCGGGGTGCCAGGCGACGGCCAATTGAATGGCGCGTGGCAGATCGAGGTTGTCGGGGATCACGTTGCTGGGGGCAGCCGGTCGGCTGGCTCCGAACGAATCGCCCGGTAAATGCTGGCCCACATCTTTTGGGCTGATGGTGGAAAGATTTTCAGGTGCGTAGTCGCGTGTCAGCGCTACGGCCTTCTCTATAGTCAGTGACTGCATGGCCACGGCCAACAGTGTCACAAACAGGAACTCGAACCGATCCTTAGGCTTCAAGTAATGCTCCAATACGACGTGCTGTCAGAAAGATAGCCACTATTTCGCCATGCTGCCGAGAACATTTCACTGGCGTGCACAGCGCTGTTCGAATGCGTTGGGTAACCGCCAGGACGACGCACGCGCGCCGCCTGGAGGGTTACGTTCAGTGATTGAAGGAAGGGCAGGAGAACGCCGGGCCATCGGCCCGACGCTCCCCGCCTGCAACGTGGTTACACCACGTTGACGCCGCTTTGCACCCAGAGTTGATGGGTTTCATCTTCCTGGCTGGTGTACACCACGTACTCCTGCCCGTTCTCCAGTTGCGTGGCTCCCACCGACCAGTTGCCCGTCAGTTGGACGCTGTCTTGTTCGTCGCCCTGGATAAACAATCTATCCGTCTCGGGCGCCGTGACAGCTACCAGGTCTTCCAGACTCAGGGTCAGGTTGACTGCACTGAAGTCGTTGAGGTCGATGCTCTCGATGTCGCTGACTTTACCGACCAGCAGACTCAAGTTAATCGTTGCATCGCCACCGTCCCATGCCAGGGTGTCGAACCCATCGCCACCATCCACCGCTGCAAACTCGGTGTCATGGATCGCGATGTGGTCATCACCGTTGGCACCTTCGGTGATCGTGGCGTGTGACGATTGCTCTTCGAACGAGGTTTGCTCGAACGAAGCGGCCGCGAAGCCCAGGGCTTCGGTGCCTGGATTGCCCGGATGGGCATCGTCCCAAACCAGATCGACATCCGGCGAGTCAAGGCGTACGTACAGCGTGGCGGTGTCCTCCTGGCCACCTGGGGTGGTGAGTTTGTAGGTGAAGCTGTCGACCTTGCCGATATCAGCCACTGGCAGGCCCGCGTTCGGTACGTAGCTGTAATCACCGTCTGCGTGCAGCGTCAGCGTGCCGTACTGGCCGTGGACCACGGCTCCGGTTTGACCCGGGATGACGTAGGCGCCACCGACCAACACACTCAGCACCGTCAACGTCGAGCCGAGGCTGTCTGCTGCGGAGTGATCACTGAGCGCCAGGACGTTGCCTGTTGCGGCAGTGGCCGGACCGGTAACGAGCTCCGTCAACAGCGTGGTGTGCAGGGTCTGCGTAACCGTGATCGTACCGGCCGAAACCAAGGCCCCGGTCGTCGACGTCACCCGATAATCACCTGCCTCACTGATGGTGAAGGTATGGGTTGGGTCGTTGGTGGTTTGCCCAGGCACCGGTTTCCAGGTTGAACCGTCCCATTTCTCCAGGACGATGGTGGTCGTCGGCAGTACACCAAGTCCGACAAAGCTACGGCTGACAGCCACCTCCACGCTGGTGTCGGCTGCGACCGTAAAGGCATCACCCTCTTTTGTCCTGGAACCAATCACCGGAGGCGAGTAGGTGATGTCGTTCAGCTCCGTTTCAACGACTGGAGGGACCAGGTCGATCTGCGCTGTGCCGATGTCATCGGTGGCAACCACGGTAACGGTTCCTGGTGCCGACGGATCGGTAGGACTCCAGGTGACGCTGCTATCGACGCTACCGATGCGCACGTACAGGTTGGCCGAAGCCGTCCCGCCCCCCGGTGTCGTCAACGTGTAGGCAAAACTGTCGACCTTACCGACGTTCGCCGCAATGGCATCCGGCGTGTACTTGTAAGTGCCGTCAGCAGAGATTGTCAGGCTACCGTACAACCCTTGGACAATGCTTGACTCCCCTGCAATAGGGGTGATCGCCTGGCCATTGACCTGAGCAACCGTCGCGTCGTGAGCAATACCCGTATTGTCCGGGGTTCCATCCACACCGTTGTCGATGATGACGTTGCCAGTGACCCTGGCGGCCGTGACATCGAAATCAGTCAGGCTTTGGCTATCGACACTCAGTTTTGCCGTCGCACTGGTAAGAACACCTACCAGTGTTGGGTTCGCGCTGAGCGTGAAGCGATACTCACCTGACCCCAGGCCTTCAATTTTCGCGCTGGTTGCCGCCCCCGAGAACAGCCCAAGCAGATCGAGCAGGCCACCAGGTTGGCTTCCTTGAGCAACTGGGAGCCAATTGCCAGCACCATCACTGACCTCAAGCTTCGCAGAGACCCCGGCATTTATCAGCGAGAGCACGCTCGCTCCGCCAAACGTCAGGTTCAAGGTACCTGTATCGCCCGCCGCCACCGTAAAGCTCTGCGACGCCGTCGGTGTACCGATGAGTGGAAGCCCTATTACCTGCAACGTCGAGAACACGTTGACGTCGTTGAGCTCCGTGTGAGCGGTTGCTTTCGTCACCGTCAGTGTTGCCGTAGCGAGGTCGTCGAAGGCTTCTAGGTCGGCGTCGGCGTCGGCATCGGCGTCAGCATCGGCATCGGCATCGGCGTCAGCATCCGCATCCGCGTCGGCATCGGCATCGGCATCGGCATCCGCATCCGCATCCGCATCCGCATCGGCATCGGCATCGGCATCGGCATCGGCATCAGCGTCGGCATCGGCATCGGCATCGGCATCGGCATCAGCATCAGCATCGGCATCAGCGTCCGCATCGGCATCCGCGTCGGCATCAGCATCAGCGTCGGCGTCGG
>NZ_JALJRO010000033.1:0-42656 GCF_024519635.1 Pseudomonas sp. Pse1 | reverse complement strand
GCATCGGCATCGGCATCGGCATCGGCATCGGCATCGGCATCGGCGTCAGCATCCGCATCCGCATCCGCATCGGCGTCGGCATCGGCATCGGCATCAGCGTCGGCATCGGCATCGGCATCGGCATCAGCGTCAGCGTCAGCGTCAGCGTCAGCATCGGCATCGGCATCGGCATCGGCATCGGCATCAGCGTCAGCATCCGCGTCGGCATCAGCGTCGGCGTCCGCATCGGCATCGGCATCCGCATCCGCATCGGCATCGGCATCGGCGTCGGCGTCGGCGTCGGCGTCAGCGTCAGCATCCGCGTCAGCATCCGCATCCGTATCATCGATATCCGGCGCAGTGACTTCGCCTGGCGCGGAGACGTTGTTGGCGGTGTCGGTGAGGGTGACGGTCAGGATTTCGCCGTTGACCTGGGGAGTGGTCAGGACCACTTCGAAGGTGCCATCGGTGCCGACGGTGCCGGTACCAATGACGTTACCGTCAGCATCCTTGATGGTGACGGTGGTGTTGGGTTCGCCCTTGCCGGTGACGGTGGTGCCATCGGCACTGACCACCAGGTCTGTCGGGGCGTCGGGAGGGGAGAGGTCACGGCCATCGACGATGTTCGGCGCATTGACGTTGCCAGGCGGGGAGATGTTGCCTGCCGCGTCGGTCAGGGTCGTGGTCAGGGCCTCGGCGCGAGTCAGTGGCGCAATCAGGGTGACCTGGAAGGTGCCGTCGGCACCCACCGTACCGGTACCCACGACATCACCACCGGCATTCTTGATAGTGACGGTGGTGTTGGGTTCACCTTTACCGCTGACGGTGGCGCCATCGGCGCTGACGACCAGGTCGGTCGGCGCGGCCGGCGCCGTGGTGTCACCGGCGTTGAAGTCAGCCGGCAGCGACACGTTGCCCGCGGCATCGGCCAAGGTGGCGGTGAGGGGCTCGCCGTTGGTTTGCGGGGTGGTCAAGGCAACCTGGAAAGTGCCGTCGGCGCCCACCGTGCCGGTGCCAATCACATTGCCGTTGGCATCCTTGATGGTGACCGTGGTATTGGGCTCGCCTTTACCGCTGGCCGTGCTGCCATCGGTACTGACACTCAAATCAGTCGGGGCGGCCGGGGCGGTGGTGTCGCCGGCGTCGACGCTGGCCGGCGCCGACACGTTGCCCGCGGCATCGGTCAGGGTGGCGGTCAGGGTTTCGCCGTTGATTTGCGGGGTGGTCAGGGTGACTTGGAATGTGCCGTCGGCCCCCACTGTACCGGTGCCGATCACGTTGCCGTTGGCGTCCTTGATGGTGACCGTGGTGTTGGGTTCGCCTTTGCCGCTGACGGTGGTGCCATCGGCACTGACCGCCAAATCGGTCGGCGCAGCCGGGGCGGTGGTATCGCCGGCGGTAACCTCGCCTGGTGCAGACACGTTGCCCGATGGGTCGGTGAGGGTGACCGAGACGGTTTCACCATTGGTTTGCGCCGTGGTCAGCGCGACCTGGAAACTGCCGTCCGAGCCCACAGTGCCGACGCCGATCACTCGGCCGCCGGCATCCTTGACGGTTACAGTAGTGCCTGGCTCGCCCCGGCCACTGAGAACCGTACCGGTTGGATTGAACGCGAGACCGGTAGGTGCGTCCGGTGGAGTCGTGTCGGCACCACCGCCACCGCCTCCGCCACTACCGCCATGCCCGCCGAAGAAGATCGCAGCCGCACCGCCTACACCCAACAGGGTCAGCCCCCACGCCAGCCAATCCGGCGTGGTATTGCCGGCTGCGGTGGCGGCCATCAGGTCTTCGACGGAGCCGATTTCGCTCCAGCTGAAGCCTGAGTACGGGCTGGAATAACTGCCCAGCAGCAGGGTTCCGTCGCTGTCTTCCAGCACCAGCTGGTTGGCCGCACCATCACTGTCGACCACAAAGAAGTTCTGGACAGTGATCGTGCCGCCATTTTTGAGCGTGATAACCAGGTTTTTGCCCGACTGTTGCATCGACTGGATGCTGCCGGGGTTGATAGGCACTTTTACAACACTGGTTCCGGTCAGGGCGACGTTACCGAACGCTTGTTCGGTGGCCGCCCCCGTCGCCTTGTCGACTATTACAATATTCTTCATCGCACACCTGTTTTTGTATCAGCTAGTCGAACCCGATAACAAAAGCGAGTCGAACGCGTGCGCAGCCACTTAAAAAGAGGCCGAACGCTCGAATCAGCGAAAGTTATATAAAAGGATTAATCCAGAAGTTGTATTCAACCCACGCCAGAGCGCTCACTGCAGGCCGGGCATGGAACCTGGCGAACACTCGATAAGTTGAACTTGAACAGGAGCGCTGTAACGTCAGCCTGCAGTGTCAAACCTGGCTGCCAGCGCTTGCGGAGGGGTTTGATCACCGTAGACGCTCCCTGTCTTTTGACCCGTTTACTGGGGATTCGCACCCTGTCTCCGGACCTGTCGAACAGGCCTGGAAAAGAGGCAAGAAGTAAGCGTCAGACCGTCGCGGCAGAACATTTCTACCCCACTAATGACGGCTCGCTTGAGGGGATACTAGCGAGCATAAAGTTGGCGTCAAAGAAAAAAGTTCAATCCGTTAATACCCACACTACCGCCACGGCAAAACAGATTAAACACAGGTGATTGCGCTATTTAAATCAAAAATAACTGGATGGTAATTTCATTATCATAAAATGCTAACCCAGCGCTTGGGGATGTTCGATTAATGATCAAAACATGCCAAAAGTATTAAGCAGTTAGGCCTTGTTACATTCTGTAATACTTTTTTCTTGAGCCACGGTAAAAAGGGCAGCAACGACGCTGGTTTTGCGCTCCCACGAAAAATTTTCTGCCACCCGGGAACGAAACCCCTTCGCCGCCAGACAACAGTACGACGCCTTCAGGGAGCGCTGACAGACCTGTTTCGACAGGTCTACTATCTTGCGACCCCATCCTCGGGGCTTAAACGGAAAACGCGCGGGGCCATCCCCTGCAAGGAGTCGCAAAACCATGAAGGTACTGTCGTTGTTCGGTACTCGCCCGGAAGGTATCAAGATGGCACCGCTGGTCCACGGTTTGGCCGGGGCTGAAGGCATTGAAAGCATCGTCTGCACCACCGGGCAGCACCGGCACATGCTCGATCAGGTGCTGCAGTTGTTCGAGATCCAGGCGCACCACGATCTTGACGTCATGGTTCCCGGGCAAACCCTCAACGGCCTGTTTGCGCGCCTGATGACGCGGGTCGATGCCCTGCTCGAAGAGGTCCGCCCCGATTGTGTGCTGGTGCATGGCGATACCTCGACAGCAACCGCCTGCAGCTTGGCGGCATTTCATCGGCGTATCCCGATCGGTCACGTCGAGGCGGGCCTGCGTACCGGCGACCTGACCCAACCCTTCCCCGAGGAAATGAACCGGCGAGTGGTCGATGTGATGGGTAAATGGCTGTTCGCCCCAACCGTCACCTCCCGTGAAAATCTGCTCAAGGAAAACCTCGAAGGGCGTATTTATGTCACGGGCAATACGGTCATCGATGCGCTGGACCTGACACTGCGCAAGTTCGAACACAATCCGCAGATGGACGCCGAACTGGCGGCACGCTACGACTGGGTCGACCCGTCACAGCGACTGGTGCTAGTGACCGGTCACCGCCGCGAAAACTTCGGCGATGGCTTCAAACAGATCTGCACGGCGCTGGCGAAAATCGCCCAGCGCGACGATGTGCAGGTCGTCTATCCGGTGCATTTGAATCCGCAGGTGCGCGATGTGGTCATGGCGACCCTGTCCGGCTTGCCGAATATCCACCTGATCGAGCCACTGGATTACCTGGACTTCGTCTGGTTCATGCGCCGCGCCTACCTGATCCTCACCGACTCCGGTGGCGTCCAGGAAGAAGCGCCACACCTGGGCAAACCGGTGCTGGTGATGCGCGATACCACTGAGCGCCCGGAAGCGGTCAGTGCCGGAACAGTGACACTGGTGGGCACCCGGAGCGAGCGCATCGTCAGCGCCGTCCATGGGTTTCTCGACGATACCGAGCATTACCAGCAGGTCGCGCGCAGCGTTAACCCGTACGGCGATGGACACGCCAGCGGCCGCATTATTTCGGCCCTTACAGGCCGCCCATTTGACGAATTCGAGCCGCCTCTTCCGGCAAATCACTCAACCTTCGTCTAAACTAACAAGTCAAAATAACGTCGCGCCAAACCAAAGGCGCGTTAAAAAAAAGAAAACACATCAAAATATTGACACATGGCACTGCAACACTACACAGTGTGGCTGCCAATGCGGGGATGGATCCAATGCAGCCACATGGAAAAACAATGGCCACATTCCCTCCAGCACTGCCACTTATTGTTCGAGCTCATGCCAGCCCATTAGAGGTATGTGCCCCAGCCCGTATCCCGGCTGAGCACCGTCACTGAGCCCGTGTACATCGCCTGTCGCCTGCGCGGGGCCACGCCATTGGCCGTGGATCCGCGCAGGGCAGTCGAGACCTCTCACTTACAAGATGCGGCCGATACTACGCATGAATACTTTCTCGAATCGTAAGCAGTGCCTCACCCTCCTCAAACAGGTTGTGCTGGTCGCACCATTCGCGACCCCGCTGTTTGCCATGGCCTCGCCTGGCAGCGATGCGATCCGCACCCTGGCGCAGGACGACTGGGTACAACGCAGCGTGTCGCTGGCCGATATGGGCATCACCAATCCGGTGGTGCTGCAAGAAAGTGATAACCATCAATCCTTCTTCCTGCCGGTGCCCAAGGGCGTCGCGCTGGATGCCGCCTCGATCAACATTCAGGGCGATTTCATCAAGGGTGAAGAAGCCGCTGCCGCGTTGCGACTGTCCGTTGATAGCCGGCCGCTGTATGCCCAGCGCATCACCGAGCGCGAAGGCGACCTGGCCCGCGTCCTCCCGGTCGAGGCGCGTCGCCATGAGTCCGGTTTTGTCGACTTCACCGTCGATTGGAGCTCCCCCAGCGGCCAGACCCTGTGCGAACCGACGCGCCAGAGCAGCAACATCCTGACGCTCTCCCCGGACACCGCACTGACTTACCGCTATTCAATGCAGGGCCTGCACACCCTGGCCGATGCCTGGAGCACCCTGCCCGGCAAACCGGTGATCCTGATTGCCGCCGGCAAGCTTGAACAACAAAGCTTTGATAGCGCCTGGCGCCTGGGCGTGGCACTGGAACGCAACGCCAAGCGCGCTCAGGTCAGGGCGTTTCCGTCCGTGGGCGAAACCGTTGCGGTCGATGGTCTGAAGATCCCCTCCGCGCTGACCTCAGTCGCACCGTTCTCGGCCCTCGCCGGCAAGACCCAGCACAAGGTGGCCAACGCCGCCGAGCTGGGCGCATTGCTGGTGCTGGACGCCAGCGCGACCCGCGCCGATCTGGCCATTGCCGACACTGCGCTGGTGGGCCAGATCAACGCCGCGCTGGATGCTCTGCAAGATCAACTGAAAAACGACGAAGATGCTGTCAAGGCTGTGCAGGAATGGCGCAGCCGTCATGCCAGCGCCGCGCAGAAAGTTCCGGGCAGCCAACAGATCCAACTGGTCAGTCTCGGTCACCAGGCCGTGATTGCGGTGGCCGCCGATGCGGGCGCCAAGGCCGCCGGGGTGTTTGATTCGCACTGGCGCAATGTGCTGGTCTCCTCCGAAGCGACCATCAGCCAGGCCGGCGAGAGCGGCGATGCCAGTCAGCGTGAAATGCGCGTCAGCGCACTCGGTGGTTCAACCACCGCTTTCGATGTCGTCACGCGTGGCGAGTGGACGGCGGTATTCCCGCTGAGCGCTGTCGCTGTCCAGGGCCGCATGCCCGGCGAGCTGGTACTGGATGTCGCCGCCGCACCGGGCGCCTCCAGCACCCTGCCAGTCGCTTCGGTGCTGTGGAACGGCATCCTGCTCAATGCCAAGCAATTGTCCGCCGACGGCCAACCCGAACGCCTGACGGCCCGCGTCCCTGGCTATGCACTGGGCGTGACTAACAACCTGCAGGTGCGTTTCCAGCGCCAACCGGTCTCGCCGAACTGCGCCGAGATTCCGCAGGGTTATCCGGTCAACGTGCTGCCCACCAGCTACCTGCGCTCTTCGGATGCCGAGCCGGACGGGACCTTTGTCGGCCTGCTGCCACTGCTCGCCGGCAATGCTCAGGTGATTGTGCCGAAAACCGCCCTGGATAACCCGGCGGCCAATCTGCGCCAGATCATTCGCCTCGCCAGCGCCGCCTCGGTGTCGCCGGTCAACGCCGAGCTGACCCTGGCCGACAGCAGCCAGGTGTTCAAACCAACCAAGCCGTTCCTGTCGCTGGATGTGCCGGTCGACGGCGCCAAGCCGCTGATCGACGTCAAGGACCTGCAACGCCTGCGCGCCGGTGGTGATGAAAAGCGCCTGCTTGACCTGACCGGGCCGCAGCCGTTGAGCGCCGCCTCGGTGGTCGACTCGAACAACCAGCACGGCGTGATCTGGTACGCCCTGGGTGACCAGGTGCTGACTCCGCGCGCACCGTTCGTGTTCAACCAGGGCAATGCCGTGGTGTTGGGTGAGGAAGGACCGCTGACCTGGGTCGACAGCTCCAACCCGCAACTGAGCCAGTCGATGGGCCTGAGCGAGACGCCGTTCCACCAATGGCGCAAGTACCTGGCGTGGGTGTTGCCACTGTTTGCCGCTTCATTGCTGGTACTGCTGGTGCTGGGTGTTCTGGCCCGCCGCCAGAAAAAGAAACAAGGCTTGTAACGACCACGGGAACAGCACATGTCGTCGCTATATTTGCCGTACCTATTAGCGGACTACTATCACGTTCTCGAAATCGTGACCGTGATAGTCGGCGTGCTGATCATGCTCTCCAGCCTCGATGACCTGTTCATCGATGGCTGGTACTGGGCGCGCCAGACGTACCGCTCGCTCACGGTCAAGCACCGCTACAAGAAGCTGACCGCCGAGCAACTGCGCGCCAAGCGCGAGCAGCCGCTGGCGATCATGATCCCGGCCTGGCTCGAATACGACGTGATCGCGCCGATGCTCGAGAACATGGTGGGTTCGCTCGAGTACAAGAACTACTACATCTTCGTCGGCACCTACTGCAACGACGCGCGCACCATCGAAGAGGTGGAGCGCATGCGTCGGCGCTATAAACAGCTGATCCGCGTCGAAGTCCCCCACGACGGCCCGACCTGCAAGGCCGACTGCCTGAACTGGATCATCCAGGCGATCTTCGCCCAGGACCTGCGCCAGCCGGAGCCGTTTGCCGGGGTCATCCTGCATGACAGCGAAGACGTCCTGCATCACCTGGAACTGCACTACTTCAATTACCTGCTGCCACGTATCGACTTCATCCAACTGCCGGTAACGTCCCTGGAACGGGAGTGGTACGAGCTGGTGGCGGGCACCTACATGGACGAGTTTGCCGAGTGGCACACCAAGGACCTGGTGGTGCGTGAAAGCATGTCGAAGATGGTGCCGTCGGCCGGTGTCGGCACCTGTTTCTCGCGCCGAGCCCTGCTTCAGCTCTCGGCCGAAACCGATAATCAGCCGTTCAACACCGACACCCTCACCGAGGACTACGACATCGGTGCGCGCCTCGCCCGGCGCGGCATGAAGCAGATTTTCGGCAAATTCCCGGTGGACTACATCGCCAAGCGCACCAAGTGGTTTGGCCATGGTGCGGTGGATATGGTCGCGGTGCACATGCCGTTGGGCGTGCGTGAGTATTTCCCCGACACCTTCCGCACCGCCTATCGGCAGAAAGCCCGCTGGACCCTGGGCATTGGCCTGCAAGGCTGGAGTCAGGTGGGCTGGGAAGGTTCGCTGGCCACCAAGTACCTGCTGTATCGTGACCGCAAGGGCTTGATCACCTCGTTCGTGGCGATCGTCGCCTATGTCCTGCTGGCCCAGCACCTGCTGTTCATGCTGATGACCTCGATGGGCTGGTGGACCACTTATTTCCCTTCAGTGTTCACCCCCCACAGCGGCCTGCTGCAGTTGATGTGGGCGAACGGCATCCTATTGAGCATGCGGGTGTTCCAGCGTGGCTACTTTGTCGGCCGGCTGTACGGCTGGGAGCACGCGATTCTCTCGGCGCCACGGATGATCATCGGCAACTTCATCAACGCCATGGCCGCCGCACGGGCTTGGCGCCTGTACCTGGGCCACCTGTTCCTCGGCAAGCCGCTGGTCTGGGACAAGACCATGCACGACTTCCCGTCCTCCGATCAGCTCGTTCAACAGCGCCTGCGCCTGGGTGACCTGCTGATGTCGTGGCGGGCGATCGACCAGGAGTCGCTGACCAAGGCCCTGGAGGCCCAGGCCACCGAACACAAGCCACTGGGGCAGATTTTGCTGGAGCACGGGTACCTCGACCAGGCCACCCTGAGCGAAGCGATCTCCTTCCAGAACGACACGGGCGAACCACTCGCCGCGCCTCCCGACGAACCACGATCAACCGAGCTGCCATGATTCCGACTTCGCGCTTACTTGTGCTCACAGCAGCGCTGTTTTGCGGCGCATCCTTCCTGTCGTTGCCAGCGTCGGCTGCCGCCTATGAGGCGCCTTTGGAGGGCGAGGCCTGGCAGCAGGCCGATCTGGCTTACAAGAGTTACCAGGCCGGCCGCTATCGCGACGCGCTCGAGCAAGTCAACGCGGCGCTGAAGCTGCGTCCGGATGTGGTACGGCTGAATCTGTTGCAGGTCTACACCCTGCAAAAACTTGGACGCACGACCCAGGCACGCCAGGCAGCCCAGGCGGCAATCAAACGCGGGGTGGATGATCCTGCCTTGCGCGCCACGGTGAAAAATCTCCAGCCGCAAGGCGCCGCTGCGCCAGGTAAAGGCCCTTCCGCCGCCTACCAAAAGGGTTTCCCGCTGGCGACCAAAGGTTATGCCGCCTACAACGCCGGCGACATGCCAGGCGCTGCCAGCTATGGTGAGCAAGCCTTCCGCGCCGACCCGACTCAAGGGCCGTGGGCCTTGCTTTGGCTCGACGCCCTGGAGGCTCAGGAAAAATGGTCGGAAGGGGTCGCTGCGGCCAACCAGGCCATCGCCTTGAAGCCACCGAACCTCAGCGACCTTGAAGCGCGTCGGGCCATGCTGCAACG
This sequence comes from Pseudomonas sp. Pse1, assembly GCF_024519635.1. Lineage (NCBI taxonomy): Bacteria > Pseudomonadati > Pseudomonadota > Gammaproteobacteria > Pseudomonadales > Pseudomonadaceae > Pseudomonas > Pseudomonas sp. Pse1. The sequence goes on along the minus strand of NZ_JALJRO010000033.1, from coordinate 33,607 downwards.
GCGCATGGCCGTGCTGCCGACCCAACAGGCGTACAAGGCGCTGATCGAACATAATCCGGCTGAAGCTGCCAGACTGGCCCGGGTGGCTGTTGACCTCGCCCCGGATGTTGCCAGCCAACGCTTGCTGTTGGTCACCGCCCTGCTGCAGAACAAACAGCCGGCCGCCGCCGAACAGGCCGCCACTGAAGCCCTGCAGGAGAACGACGAAAACACCGTCATGCTGGTCATGCGTGCCTACCTGCGCCAGTTGCAGGGCAACGCCGACGCAGCCAAAGGCGATTTCGACGAGGCCCTGGCTCAGGACTGGCTCGACGATGACCAACGGCGCAACGTGCGCCTGATTGCCATCGACGGCGCCCTGGCCTCGGGCGACACGGCCCGCGCCGATCAGTTGCTCAGCCAACTGGACGCCAGCGACGAAGCGACCATCAAGCGCCGCAAAGCCCTGGATGAAGCAAAAAAGCCACCGGCCAAACTGACCACCGCGCTCTATCCGGCGCCGGCCCAATCCTGCCAGGACACGCCCTACGGCACCCAGTGCGAGCTGTTGCCCTCCGACCAGGTCACCGGTCCCGGCGGCCCCGCCACTGCGGCCTATGCCGCCTATGGTCGGCAGGACTATCAGGAAGCGATCACCCAGGCGCGCCTGGCCGTTGAACAGGCACCGGACAATCCGGACTACCAGCGCCTGCTGACCACCGCCCTGGCATCGGGCAACCCTGCCCAGGTCGCCGAAGCCGACCAACGCTTGTCCCGTGCACTGGCGGTCACGCCCAACGATGCCGACCTGCTGATCCAGCGCGGCTACGTGCGCCAACGCAATCGCCAGCCCGACCTGGCGTTGCAGGACTACCGCGCCGCCGAGGCGACGGGCAAGGCGCCACCGAGCGTTATCCTCAATCAGGCCTACGCCCAGTCAGCCATGGGCGACAACCCGGGGGCGGTCAAACAACTGAAGAAAGCCATCGACCTGGCCGATGCCAACAAGCTGGAGATGGACGACGAGCAGCGCTACAACACCCGCAGCGCGATTTCCGGACTGGACCGCGAATGGGGCGCGACCGTTTCGCTCGGCTATCGCGGCGCGCAACCGACTACTAACAGCAGCGGCGCCGGCCTGAGCACGGCGGGCGACTCGCTGTTCAGTACCGCCGAGCTGTACTGGCGGCCAACCCAGTTCAATGATCAGAACGGCATCCTCGAGGTCTACGGGCGACTGACCAACACCCTGTATGACGAAGGCAGCCAATTCGAATCCAACCAGTTCGTCGACCCCTGCAGCGGCAACACCATCAACAACATCGACAGCAACGATCGCAGCAACGGCACCAGCAGCACCACCGGCTTCCCCAGCACCATCGGCTCGCTGGGGGTGCGCTACATGCTCTCGGACACCGGCTTTACGTTTGGCCTGGAGCGACGCTTCTTCCTCGGCTCGGCGACCCGTGAAGGAACGGTCTATCCATCCAAGCGTGGCGATCAATGCGCGATCCAGAATGCAGTCCTTGACGCCAACCGGACCAACAATCCGGCGATCAACGGCATGCTCACCCGTTATCAACTCGACAGCGATGCGGGGGGCTGGCTGTCGTACATCACCTACGGTTTCTACAAGGGCACCGAGCTGCGCATGAATGAATCAAACTGGTTCACCATGGATGGCTACGCCCAGCTCGGTTACAGCTGGGAAGACAACGATGCGACCTTCACCGCGTATGACGTCGACACCAACGGCAGCCGCACCCGGCAACTGGCCAAGACCGACGGCCAGCTCAAGCGCCAGCAAGTGTTTGCCAGCAGTGAACTGCGTGTTGGCCGCAGCCTGAAATTCGATGCTCTGGGGCCGAACGTGGTGATCTTTCCGCACGTGGTCACCGCGGCGGACTGGATCTGGCAGAAAGACAAGGCCACCGGCCTGGATTTCGGCAATAACCCGCTGATCGACTTGAGCAACGTCAGCCAGGACTGGTCGCTGACCAACGATGCGACCTCCTGGTCGCTGGGGGTCGGCCCTGGTATCGCCGCGCGCTACTGGTTTCGCGAAGACCATTACCACGCGCCGCGCTCGTCCGTCAGTTGGTCGATGCAGTACCGCTACCCGATTGGCGGCGGTGCCACCGAGCGCGCCAAGGGCCTGTTCATGAACCTGATTTTTTCCTATTGAGACCCGTAGTCACAAGGATCTTTGCCATGTCTTTTTCACGATTGGTCGCGCACAACTTCAAGCAACTGACCACGCCTGTAATCGGCGCCACACTGATGCTGTGCATGGGCGCGGCGCAGGCTGATGACTCCTCGATGGTGATTCGCGGCAAGGACGGCTGGCTATTCCCCGGTTGGGGCAGTCTGACGACCGTCGACACCAAAAGCATCGACAGCAACACCGCCTTGATCAAAGACACCCGCGACGCCCTGCAAGCGCGCGGGGTGAAACTCATCGTGCTGATGCTGCCGGACAAGACCCTGTTCTATCAGGACAAGCTGCCGGCCGACAAAGCCCTCAGCCCGCAGGTCAAGGAGCGCTACCAGGCGATTCTCGGCAAGCTCAAGCAGGCCGGCATCCCGACCTTCGACGACGCTGCCGTGCTGGCTCAGGTCAAAAGCGCTGGCAAGGACGTGTTCTACCGTACCGACCAGCACTGGGCGCAGCCGGCCGCCGACGCTACCGCCGTGGCCACCGCCGCGCTGATCAAGCAGGTCGAGCCGAACCTCAAGGGCAACGCCGGCTCCGGCATGCAGTTGGGTAAAGAGTTCAATGAGCGGCGTTTCGGCGACTTGGCCGAACGCTTCCTGACCGAAGACCAACGCAAGGCCACCGGCCGCGAAACCTTCGTGGTACGCCGCCAGGACACCAGCGGCAGCCTGCTCGACTCCGCCCCGGCACCGGTGCACGTGACCGGCCACAGCATGGTGCAGCCGTACTTCGGCTTCCCGCAGAAATTGTCCAACGTCCTCGACCGTCCGGTTTCGGTGAACTGGAAGCCGGGCAACATCGGCCACTGGGTGATGCTGCTGGAATACCTGGAGTCCGCCGACTTCAAGAAAAACCCGCCGCAGGTGCTGGTCTGGCAGATGTTTGAGCCCAGCTACTCCTATGGCCCGCAAGCCACCGGTTTCTGGGACAACGCTTCGATCATGAGCGACAGCGCCTGGCGCCAGCGTATGCAAAAAGCCCTGGGACGTTGATCGATGGCGACTGAGCAAACCCCGGTCTCGCACCGCATGAGCGCCAGCGCGATCATTGCTTTGCTGGTGATCGGCCAGGCCGTGGGCATCTGGATGCTCGCCCAGGCCAAGCTGGAGCCCGGGCAACTAAAGCCGGCGGCCTGGGTCGATGGAACAGCCGGGCAGGTGCTGGGGCATGTGATGAAGTTGCCGCTGCAGGACGAGGCCGACACCATCACCTCGGCGGTGCGCTATCGCTTCTTCGGCGACCTTGGCGCGCAAGTCGTCCAGGGTTGCCCAAGCTGGCTGTTCTACCGCGACGGCCTGCGCCCGCAACCCGGGGTGCACGACGCCTATGACGGGCGGGTGCGATTGATGAATCACTGGGTCGGCGACCTGCGCAAGCAGGGCTTGCAGGTGCTGGTAGTGACCGTGCCGGACAAGTCGCGAATCCAGACTGAAGGCCTGTGCGGTTTGCAACAGAGCGCACTGATGCAAGCGCGCCTGCAGCTCTGGCAAAGTCGCCTGGAGCGCGATGGCGTGCCCTACACCGATCTCTACCCGGCGCTGGCCCAAGGCAGCGAACCGCGTTTCTTCCATACCGATGTGCACATGACCGCCACCGGCGCCCAAGCTGCTGCCGAGGTGGTCGGCAATCGCGCCTTGGCGCTGCTGGGCAGTAAGGGCAACCAGACCTTCACCGTCTCGCCTCTCGGCGCAACCGAGCCGCGCATGGGCGACCTGATCACCCTGGCCGGCCTGGAAAAAGCCGAGCCGGCCTGGCGTCCGCCGCTGGACGTAGTGCAACCGGTGACCATCGAGCCAGTGCGCAGTGGCGGCCTGCTGGATGAAACGCCGCCGGTGGAAGTGCTGCTGGCCGGTAGCTCGAATGGCCGGCGCAGTGAATTTGCCGAACGCCTGGGAATCACCCTGGGTCGCCAGGTATGGAACCAGAGCATGGACGGCGGTCAGTTCTCCGGCGCCTTGCTCGCCGCCCTGAAGAAACGCGACAAGTGGCCCGCCAGCCTCAAGTTGGTGATTTGGGAGTTCTCCGAGATGGCCCTGTCCCTGCCGCTGACAGCCGACGAACGTGCCGTACTGGCCACCTTGCCCGCGCAGGACGACCATGCTCTTTAATTCTTATCTGTTCCTCTTCCTGTTCTTGCCGGTGACACTCGCGGCCCACTACCTGTTCGCCTCGATCAGCCCGCGGCTGGCGGCTGTATGGCTGTGCATCACCTCGCTGGTGTTCTACGGCTGGTGGAACCCGCAATTCGTGATGCTGCTGGTCGGCTCGATTGCGTTCAACTACGCCGTCAGCCAGGTGATCCTCAGCACCAGCCATCGGCCGCGCCTGCAACTGGCGGTGGCGACGTTCGGGGTGGCGGCGGACATCGCCCTGCTGATCCACTACAAGTACTTTGTCACCCTGATGAATTTCGCCCATGACTGGGGCTTTGGCAGCGGCCGACTCGACGACATCATCCTGCCGCTGGGGATTTCGTTCTTCACCTTTACCCAGATCGGCTTCCTCCTCGACTGCCGCGCCGGCATCGTCAAGGAGCGCAGCCTGCTCAGCTATGTGCTGTTCGTGACCTTCTTCCCGCACCTGATCGCCGGCCCGATCCTGCATCACAAGGAAATGATGCCGCAGTTCGCCAAGCGCGAGACCTACCGTTTCAACTTCGAAAACCTCAGCGTCGGCGGCATGCTGTTCGTTATCGGCCTAGCTAAAAAAGTGCTGCTGGCCGACCCCATCGCTCCCTTCGCCGATGCCGGCTTCGCCCAGCCGGGTGAGCTGCAATTCTGGACGGCCTGGGGCACCGGGCTGGCCTATGCGCTGCAACTGTACTTCGACTTCTCCGGCTACTCGGACATGGCCCTGGGCCTGGCGAAAATGTTCGGCATCCGCTTCCCGCTGAACTTCAACTCGCCGTACAAGGCCAGCAGCATCATCGAGTTCTGGGCACGCTGGCACATGACCCTGACGCGCTATTTGACGGCCTATCTCTACTATCCGGTGGCGATGGCGGTTTCCAACTACCGCACCCGGCACAACATGCCGGTGGGCACCAAGGGCGTGTCGACCCTCGGTGGATTCGCCGCCACCATCATCCTGCCAACCGCCTTCACCATGGGCCTGGCCGGCATCTGGCACGGCGCCGGTCTGCAGTTCTTCATCTTCGGCCTGCTGCATGCCGGCTACCTGTCGATCAACCATGCCTGGCGGATTTTTGTGGTCGGTCGCACACCCGCCGCCGCACGCAAGGACAACTGGCTCAAGGAAGCCGGCTATGTGCTGCTGACCTTTGCCGTGGTGATCATCGCCCAGGCGTTCTTCCGTGCCGCTGATACCTCTGATGCGGTGCGCCTGGTGGAAGGGATGCTGGGATTGCGGGGGTTCGACAGCCTGCCGAACGTGGTGTATCCGGCAGGTATTGCCCTGGGCGACGCGTGGCGGATGTTCATGGGCCGCCACCTTGAGATATTCCATATCCTGGCGCTGCTGGCCGTGGTCTGGTTCCTGCCCAATTCGCACCAGATCATGGGCAACTGGTCGCCCTCGCTGGCCAAGCCACAGCCGACCGGCCCGGCCTTCCTGCGCTGGGCGCCGAATGTTAAATGGCTGGTGATTCTGGCACTGCTGCTGTTCCTGTGCCTAATGAACCTGCACAAGGAAGCGCGCTTCCTGTATTTCCAATTCTGATGACTGATTAGTGGAGCATTACATCGTGAGCAAAACCAAAGAAGAACTCCTGGAGCCCCTGGGCAACATCGTCAAAGACGTCATCCTGACGGATGTCGCGCCTGATGATTTGCTGATCGAATCCGGACTGGTCGACTCGCTGACCGCCGTGGATATTGTGCTGGCCGTGCAGGCGGCTTATGGGTGCAAGATTCCCCCGACGGAAATCGAAGAACACTTGGAGTCCCTGAACGCCCTTGCTGCCTTCGTCGAGGAAAACCAGACAGCCTGACGCCCACATCCTTCTCTGCACACCCAGGGGGCTATATGCATTTTGATTTCGATCGCTGTGATTTCGTCGAGCAGGATCAGGCCACCGACGCGCTTGCCCTGAGCGATGCCCAACGCCAGATCAGTTGGGGCACCCTGCTGGAAGCCACCGACACCTGGCAGACCCGCGCCCTCGCGGCAGGCGTCCTGCCGGGCCACGCACTGGTGATCACCGGACACAAGGAGATCGAGTTCGTGGTCGCCATGCTTGGCTGCCTGCGCCTGGGAGTGACCTACGTGCCGGTCGACAGCATCAACCCGCCCGAGCGCCTGAAACTGATCACCGAGCGGGTCGCGGCGGCCAAGGTCTACAACGCCACCCTGAACAGCTTCGCCGAAGGCGCCGCGGTGACGACACCATTGGCGGAGCCGGGTATCGCCTACGTCATGTTCACCTCCGGCAGTACCGGCGAGCCCAAGGGCGTGCAGATCGGCCGCGACAGCGTGGCGCTGTTCGCCAGCTGGATCCGTGACTGCCTGGAGCTGAAGCCGCACCCGGCGTTCATGAACCAGATGCTGTTCAGCTTCGACTTTTCCCTGTTCGACCTGTGCGGCGCGCTGGCCCTGGGTGGCGCCTGCGTGCTCTGCCCACGGGAGACCATCGCCGACCCGGTGGCCTTCGTGCGCTACCTGGCCGACACCGGCGTGCAAGTCTGGGCCTCGACCCCGGCGTTCGTCCGCCAGCAGTTTCTCAACGACGATTTCAACCACGCGCATCTGCCGCAGTTGGGCGTGTTCGTGTTCGGTGCCGAGTCGCTGTCCCCGGCCATGGCCGAGCAGCTCTGGTCGCGCTTTCCCCATGCACGCATCATCAATTCCTATGGGCCGACCGAAGCGACCTGCTCGACCACCTGGGTGGAAATCAAGCGCCCGCTGGACGGCGCGCGCAACCCGCTGTCGATTGGCCGGGCCAAGCCCTATGCCGAAGTGTTCCTCGATGACGGGGAGATCTGCATCGCCGGCGATCACGTGATGCGCGGCTACCTCGGCCGCCCGGACCTGACTGCGAAGAGCCTGTTCCAGCACAAAGGCAAGCGCGCCTACCGCACCGGCGATATCGGCGAGATCGACGACCAGGGTCTGGTGTACTTCCATGGCCGCCGTGACGATCAGATCAAGCTCAACGGCTACCGCATCGAGCTCGGTGAAATCGATGCCGCCCTGTCCGGCCTGCCGGGCGTACACGCGGCCGCGACCATTGCCCTGCGCCGCCCCGATGGCAGCCTGGTGCGAATGATCGGCTTCGTCTCGACCCCGGAAACCCTCGAACCGGGAGTCATCGGCCCGCTGCCGGAACAACTGCACAACTGGAAAGAAGCACTGGGCGAACGCCTGCCGCACTACATGGTGCCCTCGGAACTGGTGGCCTGCGGACGCTTCCTCACCAACGTATCGGACAAGGTCGACCGCAAGCGCCTGGAAGCTCAATACCGGGAAACGCGCATGAAACCTACCAAGGAGAAACCATGAAACCCCGCGCTCTCATCCTGCTACTGGGCACCTGCCTGGCCGGCCCGTCTATGGCCGAAGGGGTCCTGGCCCAACTGTACGCACCACGTCCGGCACCGGGTTCGGCATTCGTGCGAGTGGTCAACCCGACGCCGGACACCCTCAAGGTGAAAATCAGCACCGGCACCGAGCAAGCCATCGGCCCTGCGCAACTGGCCAGTAGCTACGCAATTGTCAAAGGTGACGAGCCCTTCACCGTGACCATCAACGGTAAGTCGGTCGGTCAAATGACCGTGAAAAAAGACAGCTTCAACACCCTTGTCCAACAGGACGGCAAATTCCAGGTGCTGGATGACAGCGCCGGCAGCGATGACGCGATGAAAGCCGAATTGCGCTTCTACAATCTGGCCAGCGACTGTGCCAAAGGAAGCTTGTCGGTGGCCGACGGTGGCCCGCAACTGTTTGCCGACGTTGCGCCAAACAGCTCCAGCACACGCGCGATCAACCCGGTCAGTGCCTCGCTGACCGCCGGTTGCGGCAGCGCTGCGACAGAAAAACTGGCGTTACCGCAGCTGCGCGCCGGCGATCACTACAGCCTGTTCCTCACCGGCAGTGCCGCCAAACCAGTGTTGAAGGGCTTGCTCAGCAGCACCGAACCCGTCGCGAAATAGGCCCCGTCATGCGCAAGATATTCCGTGAAGACCATTTGATGTTTCGCGAGCAGGTCCAGCGCTTCATCGCCGAGCGCATCCTGCCGCGCTATGACGAGTGGGAAGCCGCCGGGGTGACCCCGCGTGAGCTGTGGCGTGAAGCCGGCGAGCAAGGCCTGCTCAACTCGGCCCTGCCCTCGCCGTATGGCGCCGAAGGTGACTTCGGGCATGCCGTGGTCGTGATCGAGGAATTGGCGCGGGCCAACTGCCTGGGGATCGGCTTCTCGATTCACTCGGACATGGTCTCGCCCTACCTGTGGAACCTGGGCACCCAGGCACAGAAAGATCGCTGGCTGCCGGCAATGGCCCGTGGCGAAGTGATCGGTGCCATCGCCATGACCGAGCCCGGCGCTGGCAGCGATCTCAAGGCCGTGCGTACCCGAGCGGTGCGTGATGGCGACGACTTCGTGCTCAGCGGGCAGAAGACCTTCATCACCAACGGCGTCAACGCCGGGCTGGTGATCGTCCTCGCCTGCACCGACCCCGACCTCGGCGCGCGCGGTTTGTCGCTGTTCTGTGTCGAGGAAGGCCTGCCCGGTTTCAGTAAGGGCCCGGCGATGCGCAAGATCGGCCAACATGCCCAGGACACCTGCGAGCTGTTCTTCGACGAAGTACGCCTGCCTGCCGATTGCCTGCTCGGCGAGCTGAACTCGGCCTTTACCTACATGAGCCACGAGCTGGCCCGCGAGCGCCTGGCGATTGCCCTGCGCGCGGCGGCCTCGACCGAAGGCATGCTGGAGCAGACCAAGGCCTACACCCGCGACCGCAAGGTGTTCGGCAAGCGAGTCATCGACTATCAGAACAGCCGCTTCGCCCTGGCCGACGCCAAGGCGCGCCTGACCATGCTGCGGGTGTTCCTCGACGACTGCGTGGCGAACCTGATGGAGGGCAACCTCGACCCGGTTGTCGCGGCCATGGCCAAGCTCAACGCCACCGAGATGCAGGGGCAGATTCTCGACGAGCTACTGCAACTGCATGGCGGTTATGGCTACAGCGCCGAGTACGGCATCGGTCGCGCCTGGTCGGATGCCCGGGCGCTGCGGATTTTCGGCGGAACCAGCGAAATCATGCGTGAGATCATCGGCCGCTCGCTCTGAACCTCAGGAGCGCGACTTGAGCCACTGCCGACGCAGGCTTTGCGCCTGGGGATCGTCGCCAGTGGCCCAGGGGTCGATGGCGAAAGCGACAACCCGCTCGGCACCGGTGCCCTGGGCCCACTTGAGTTGCCGGGCGACGCGGTGGTAGTCGGCGGAAACCGCCTTGAAGTCAGTGCCGTCGCCACGCTCCGACGGCAGTTGCTCGAACAGCTCGACAATGACATCGAACGCCACGTCGCGCCGGCGCAGGTAGGCCAGCAGCGGCTCGATGCCCTCGAGGTTTTTCCAGCCGGCCACCCCGACGCCGTCCTGCACCATGGGCCGCAACTGCGCCCGATCCAGCAGGCTTTGCCACAACTGCACCAAGCTGCCGTCGGTTTGCAGGGTGCTGAAATAGGTGGAAATCGCCGGCACACCATGGCCGGCGTTCTGCGATACCCCCGACAGCGCCATCAACCACTTGCCCAAACGCTCCTGACGGGCCGGCTCGGTCCAGTGGTACTGCTCGATTTCGTAAGGGATGTACCAGCCGGCGAATTGCGCGTGCTTCGACCACTGAGACTCGCGCATGTAGCGGCTCGCGGCCTGCAATGAGCTGCTGAAGAATTCGCTTTGGGCCTGCTCGTCGGTGGCCGACAGCGCCTGCCACCAGCCGTTGTCATAGGGCAGGCCGATACGCACCTTGATCCCCTGCTCGCCCGCCGCATCCATCAGCGCCTGCATCACCGGGTCGGGCAGCATCCAGTCCGGCTCGTCGCCGCCGAGCAGCCCCACCCATTGCAGCACCAACTCTTCACAGCCCAGATCGCCCATGGCCTTCATGCGGTTGTGCCAGTCCTTGGGACTGAGTTGAGCGTGACTTTTCCAGATCTGCAGGAAGCTCGCATCCATCCGCGGCTTGGGCGAACAACCCAGCATCGGGCCGAACAGGGCGAGCAGCGAGACACCGGTTGCCAGGCGCAAGAACTGCCGCCGACCTTGGCATGGATCGTTCAACGGAGTGGGCATTGAGTGCTCTTCGACAGTGTTTGCGTGTCTGGAGGGCTCATCATAGCGTCTATCGAGCGGTTATGATGGGGATTGCCCAATCGGCCCCCTCTTCCACCCACCAGGATTGGCCCCCGCCAATTGAGTGATTTTTGCACGGACGTTTTTTTGCGCTACTCATGGCATTGGCCCTGTTGGCCGGCTGTTCGACCACGCCGCCAAGGGACCAGGGCAACATCTGCAGCATCTACCGCCAGTACCCGGACTGGTATGAAGACACGCTGAAGATGGAGAAGGCCTGGGGCCTGCCGCCGCATGTGGCGATGGCGATCATCAAGCAGGAAAGCAGCTTCGTCGAAGACGCCCTGCCGCCACGCGACTATTTTTTGTGGGTGATTCCCTGGGGCCGGGTCAGCTCGGCGTATGGCTACGCCCAGGCGCAGGATCCGGTGTGGGGTGAGTACAAAAGCGCGACCGGCAACGGCGGCTCGCGGGACAATTTCGACGACGCGGTGATGTTCGTCGGCTGGTACGCCGCTGGCACGCAACGCCAGCTGGGTATTTCCAAGTGGGACACTTACAGCCAGTACCTGGCCTACCACGAGGGTCGCGGCGGGTTCAGTCGGCAGAGCTATCTGCAAAAACCCTGGCTGATCCAGGTCGCGCGAAAAGTCGAGCAACAGGCGAAAACCTACGGCTGGCAGCTCAAGCAATGCCGCTCCGAACTGGAGAGCAATCGCAGTTGGTGGTGAGGTCAGGTTTCAGGTGCGGCGTCATCGGCGAGGTCCGACTCGGCGGATGACTCGTCGTCCTCATCCTCGTCGTCTTCGAGCAGGTAATCCTTGCGCGCTTCAGTGATTGCCCGGCGCATTTCCTCGCCCTTGACCGGGCAATTGAGCAATTGGGCAATGCGGTCGATACGTTGTGTCACGGCTGGCCTCCAACTCGCCAGGAATTACCTCGATAGTGCGCGTTTTCCCGGCGCGACGCCAATCCCTGAAAACAAAACGCCCGGCGCTGCTGGCCGGGCGTTGTGTTCAAGCAGACAGACTTACTGCTCGACTTCCTGGCTGCCCAGTTTGCTCATGACAAAGCCGACAAACTCTTCGACGGTCATTTTCTGGCCGTTGAAGTCCACCTGATTGTTGGCGTAGTGCAGTTTGGAGACGATGTTATCGCCCGAAAGCGTCGCCAGCTGAGTACCGACCGCCATGCTGCTGACCATGTCACTGGTCGCCAAAGCCTGCTCGGCAATGGCCTTGGCATCGGTCTGGCCTTCGGCGAGTGCCTGCAGGCTCACCAGGTCGGTGATCATCGGCTTGGACACTTGCACGTTGAGGTCCAGCAGGGCAATCAACTGCAGCACTAATTGATCGACCGGCAGATCCAGCGATTGCGGCTTGGCCAGGTCAACCACCAGGCTGGCCTTGCTTTCACCGTTGCTGGTGGTGAACGAGAGATTCTCCAAGGCGATTTGCGGCTGGGCGGCCAGGAGTTTTTCCAGGTTGGCCTTGACCTGCGCTTCCTCGGCTTCCGTGAGGTTCAGCTCAGGCACCGGTTGACCGGCAGCCGCTGCTTCGGCAGCAGCCTTCTCGTAGGGCTGCAGTTTGGTCTGATAGAGCTGCACCAGCGCCAGGGTCGACGGGATGTCGAGGTTCTTCATGCTCCAGGCCATCTTGGCCGAGCCGATGTTCTTGTCGTTGAGGCTGATCTCGGCAATCCGGTAATCGGCGCGCCCCGCTGCGTTAGTTCCGGATTCGCTGGTGGCGGTTTTCATTTCCAGCTTCTTGAAGTTCAGCACTTCCTGCTTGTCACCAAAGGTGGTCTTGCTGTTGGCGACCTCAACGGTGTTATCACCCAGGTAGTAACCGAAGCTGCTCTTGGCGAGATTACTGGCCAGGGTCAGCCCATTGAGTTCAACCTTAACCGGCGACTCATCCTCGGCCACGCTGGTCAGCACCAGGCTGTCCATGTACCCGTCGGCCTTGACCTTCTGCGCCTCGGCGCTGGCCGAGACCTCGACTTTCAGACCGGAAAACTTCAGGGTCGACTGTTCGTCCAGCGCGGTATCCACCGGCAGCAGCTCGAGCGTACCGCTGGTAGCACGGTCGTAGCCGAGATTGACCACGCCTTTGAGCGGCGACACGTCCTTGGTGGCGGCGAACCACTTCTCGGTGAACGGCGTTTTTTCCAGGGTGTAATGACTGGTGGCCATCACCGGCAGCCACTTCAGGGTCACCAGCCGCGAGAAAGGCAGCGGACCGTGTTCGATGCGATCAGTGAACAGCAATTCGACGCCATCGGCATGCTCGCCGAACATCTCGCCCTGGCCCTTGAGCCGGTAATGGGCGGTGCTGCTGAACAGGTGGCGCTCCAGCGACACCAGTTCCAGTGACGCGGTGCCATTGGAGCCGACCATGGCCGCCTGCAGCTGCTGGTTGGCATCGCTGATGGTGCTCTGCAATACCCCTTCCAGTTTGGTCCCGGTGTACCAGGCGCCGCCGACGCTGATCGCACCGATGGCCACGACAATTCCAAGAAGCACGCCTGCTGATTTATTCATGAATAACCTGATCAATGTCCGTTGCTGGAGGTGCTGTCGTCTTCCCTGAAGCCTGTGACAGGCCGTGGCTCGACGTCGCTCAAAGTGGCGAGGAGATTAGCATTAGCTGTATAGCGCAACCCAATGAATAAGGGTTAAAGAGTGTCCAGCGATCATTCCCGAACTGCTGTAGGAATGATCGCAATCAGCCATTTCTGGTCTTGGGGCAACAGGGGGATCAAGCAGCGGAGTATTGCGTCTCCATTTCATCGAGTTGGTGATCGAAGCTCTTCAGGCGCGCGGTCCAGGTGTACACCAGTACTTCAAAATCGCGGTTGATGACCACACCGTTGGGTGAATCGCAGCGCGGATCGCAGACATCGAGTTGATAGCGTTCACGGGCCATGGCCGTGGCGACGTTGGACAGTTCGCGAGCATTGTTCAGCCAGTGCCAGCCTTCACCGGTGACCTGCTGGTCGAGAGCCCGGCACTGCACCTTGAGCGCTTCCAGGCTTTTTTCCAGTGGGGTGCCGGTCAGCTCGCCCATGACTTCCTGAAAAGTACGCCCCGGTTGCCAATAACTGCCCCAGAAATAACGATCGAACACTGTTTCGACCCGACGCAGCGCGACCTTGGTGTCCCAGATCTGCACCAGGGTCTTGCCCTGCTCGAGTTGTTTTTTCTTGATGCGCCGGCTTTGCACTGAAGCCCAGGCGACGACCACCATCGACAACACACCGATCAAGGCGCTGGCGCTGTCCAGGAAAATCAGGGCCTTGTCGAGTTGATGCGTCAGCATGACGCCATAGAAATACGTAGCGGAGAGCAGCACCAGTGCGACGATGGCGCACCAGAAGCCGGGAGCATAAGGGTTTTTCATTATTGGAATCCCCATGACCTGCACGAGCCTTGATCGGCGGATCCGCCCGCGCGGACCCGACATGTCAAAGCATAGCAACGGCCTCAGGGTTGCGTCGGTTTTGCAGCTTGCGTTCGTCCGCTTTCCCAGCCACCGCCCAGGGCCAGAAACAGATCGATCTGGCTCATCGCAACCTGAGTGTTGGCCGTGGCCACTTGTGCCCGTACATCGGTGTAGGTGCGGGTCGCCTGCAGGTCGGCAAGGAAAGACGCGCGCCCGGCCTGGAAGAAGCGGTGAGTCTGGTCCGCCGCCACTTGCGCCGACTGTTCGGCGTCGACCAGGGCATCGCGGCGCTGCAGCAAAGCGGAATACTGCGCCAGGCCGGTCTGGGTCTCGCGTATGGCGTTGAGCACCACCCCGTCGAAATGCGCCAGCGCGCCCTGGGTGGCGGCTTCGGCTTCCCTGACCCGGGCGCGCGAACCGTTGGTCGGCACGGTCCAGGTCAGCAAGGGGCCAAACCCCCAGCGATTGGTTTGAGCCTGCCCCAAGTGGTCGAGAATGCCCACAGTACCGACGGTCGCGCCGATGCTGATGTCCGGGTACAGCTCACCGGTGGCCACGCCAATTTCCGCGGTCGCTGCCGCCAGCCGCCGTTCGGCCTGACGTACATCCGGACGACGCTTGAGCAGCGCGGCTCCGTCGCCGACCGGCAATAGCTGGGCGATTTTCGGCAACTCGTGGCAGGCGTTGGTGCCCGCTGGCAACTGGTCGACGGGCTTGGCCAGCAACATCGACAGGCGGAACAGCCCGGCCTGGCGTGCGGCCTCGTAACGGGGCAAGTCGGCGCGCAGTGATTTGAGTTGGGTCTGCGAGCGGGTGACCTGGGTTTCATCACCGCGCCCGGCATCGCGCAGACGCTGGATCAGGGTGGTGCTTTGGTCTTGTAGCGCCAAGGAATGCTCGGCGATTTCCCGTTCTTCATTGGCCGCGCAGACCTGGGTGTAAGCGCGCACGACATCGGCCACCAGGGTGATGCGCGCGGTGTCCGCTGCCGCCTGGGTCGCATCGGCATTGGCTTTGGCCGCTTCGATCCCGCGTTGCAAGGTGCCGAACAGGTCGAATTGGTAGGAAGTGCTGATCGCCACATCACCGATGTTGGCCACGGGGACTTTTTCCGGCAGCAGGAACGCCTCGCCCGACTCCTGCAGGCGCTGCGCACCAAGTTTCACTCCACCGCTCCAGCCACCCGCCGCTTCGGCCTGCTCAACCTGAGCCCGAGCACGGGACAGATTGGCCGCCGCCACCCGCAGATCAGTGTTGGCGAACATGGCCTGGCGCACCAACTCATCCAGGCGCGGGTCCTGGTACAGACGCCACCAGTCGCTCGGCACCGGCGCCGAGACCACATCCCGGTTACCGGCACCCAACTCGCCCTGGGCATCTTTACGCTGAACCGCCGCATCGGCCGGCACCTGGTAATCCGGGCCGACCACCTGACAGGCAGATAGCATCAAGCCCAGCCCGAGTGTCGCCAAGGCGCTGAGCGCTTTCATTGCGCCGGCTCCTGCAGCGGCTTATCGCCGATGATCGACACCGTGGCGGTGCGCCCGGCGATCATGCGGAAATCCGCCGGTACATCGTCAAACGCAATGCGCACCGGAATCCGTTGCGCCAGACGCACCCAGCTGAACGCCGGGTTGACGTTGGGTAACAGGTTGGAACCGCTGGTGCGGTCGCGGTCCTCGATGCCGGCAACGATACTTTCGACGTGTCCGCGCAACCGCGCACGGTCACCGACCACACGAATGTCGACGCTCTGCCCGACATGAATGCCATCGAGCTTGGTCTCTTCGAAATAGCCGTCGATATGGAACGAGTTGCTGTCCACCACCGACAACACCGGACGCCCGGCGCTGACAAATTCCTGGGGACGCGGCGCGCGATCGTTGACGTAGCCGTCCACCGGACTGCGGATCACTGAGCGATCGAGGTTGAGCTGAGCGCTGTCCACCGCCACCTGGGCTTCCATCAATGCCACCTCGGCACGGGCCACGCGTGACTGGCTTTCTTCCAGTTGCTCGCCCGGCACCAGGTTGCCCAGGCCACGGTTGCGCTTGGCTTCACGCTGGGCCTGGGCCAGGGTTTCCTGGCGGTCGGCAACGGCGGCCTTGGCCTGACGCAGCGCCAGCTTGAAGCGGTCCTGATCAATGGTGAACAGCACTTGGCCGCGCTTGATCAACTGGTTGTCGCGCACGTCCACTTGCTGGATCAGACCGGACACGTCCGGGGCGATCTGCACGATATCGGCACGGATGTGCCCGTCCCGCGTCCAGGGCGCGAACATGTAGTACATGATCATGCGCCACACCACGACGCTGGCCAGGGTCACCACCAGCAGGGTCACTATCACGCGACCCAGGGTCAAAACAGGTTTTTTCATGTCATCAGGTATCGACTGAGTGAGTCCACAGCGCCGAGCAGCAAGGCGTAAAGACCGACGTTGAACAAAGCCCGGTGCCAGACCAGACGATAAAAGTGCAGGCGCGTCAGCAGGCCGTGCACCAGCAAATACAGCAGGTAGGTGATGCCCATCAGCACCAGTAGCGTAGGCAGGAATACCCCGCTGACATCCAAGTCACCGATCATAAAGGCGCTCCGTCGATTCCATGGGGAAGCAGTTCCTCGGTCTCGCCGGCGCCGATGAAAGCCACGCCCGGCAACAGCGCCAGACGCAGGCCACTGAGGGCGTGCAGCAGATTCAGGCGGGTGTCGTCGTCACCGGCCAGCGCCTGGCTGTTGAGCGCGCGGCGTGCGCGGTCCATGGTCATCTGCAGGGGTGCCGGGGCCGGCAAGCGTTCACCGGCTTTCAGGCAAGCCTTGAAGTAATCGCCGACCTCGGCCACCACCTGGCGTACCAGGGCATTCGCCGGACCGCTCACTCGTGGCGCGTAGGCGAGCAAGTCCAGCAGGTTCAGCGCCACACGCACTTCGCGCAGGGCCACGCCGGTGTCCTGACCGATCATCGCCAGGCGCGGCAGGTGCTGCATCAGGCGGTCGAGCATTTGCACACCGAGGTAGCGATGCTCATTGAGATTGGCCGGTTCGCTCAGGCCAACGATGTCGCGCCAGCTGAAGCGGGTCAGGCGCTTGGCCGCCAGTTCAGAACCGAAGGGCCGAGCCACCAGGGTCCAGATAAAGGCAAACAGCAAGCCGATAGGCCCGGCCAGGTTGGAATTGATGAAGCTCAGGAAGTCGGCATCGTAGACGCCCTGCAGACTGATGAAGGACGACGTGTTGACGATGGTCAGCAGCATTCCGAGGTAAAACGCCGGCTGCACCGTCAGGGTGCCGACGCAGATGTAGGGCACGGCAAACGCCAGGACCAGCATCGGGAAGTCGTGCAGGTTTGGCAGAATCAGAAACAGATAAAGGCTGGCGAACACCACCGACAATGCGGTCCAAAAGAAAAACCGGTAGATCTGCGGCGCCGGGTCGTCCATCGCGGCGAAAAAGCTGCAGGCCACCGCCGCGAGAATCACCGCGCTGCCGCCGTCAGTCCAGCCCAGCAGGATCCACAACACCGAGGCAACGATGATCGCCAGCACCGTCGACGCGGCCGAATAGAGCATCAGCCCGCGATCAAGAAACGGCGTCAGCCGGCCCAGCCGCCAATGCCGATAGACCGCGCGCCAGTTGTCCTGGCTGTCGTTGTGAATCGCCTGCTGCAAGCTGCGCAAGTCCTGCCACAGGTCGATCCATTCGCCGAGCCGATAGAGTGCGTTGGAAAACACCAATTGCTTGCGCTCATCCAGCGCCTCGGGGCTTGGCTGCAGGGCGGCCAACTGGTCGCGCAACGCCTGCCAGCGCTCGACCGAAGCGTCGCGGTGCTCAAGCCATTCCTCGGCGGCGGCGAGCATCGGCTGGATCTTTTCCACCAGGTCCGGCGTGCGGCGTTGCAAGGCGTAGAGCGCATCGTCCAAGGCGTCGACGACGGGCAGCAGGTGGATCATCCGCCCGCGCAGTTCCTTGGTGTTGCGCACGGTTTGCGGGCGTGCGCCTTCGTGAGGCAACTGGCCGATCATCAGTTCCAGGGTGTTGAAGGTCGCCACCATCGAGGCGCGCAGCGCGCTGACTTCCTCGGGCTGGACGTCACGGCTGAGGAAGCGTTGGCTGTAGGTCACTGCCGCGTCAAACCACTTGATGACCGCATCATCGAGCACTGGCGCCAGACGCCGAGGCCAGAACAGGCTGCCGACCACCGCCGCGCAGATGATGCCGAGGAAAATCTCTTCAGTGCGCGCCTCGGCCACGTCCCACACCGCCAGCGGGTTATCCACCACTGGCAGGGCGATCAGCGGCAAGGTGTACCCGGCGAGCATCAGCGCGTAACTGTTGGCGGTGCGCAGATGCATGGACAGGAACAACAGGATGCCGGTCCACAGCGCAATGACCACCACCAACACATAGGGGCTCTGCACAAACATCGGGACGAACAGCAAAGCCGCCGCCGCACCGGTAAACGTACCGATGGCCCGGTACAGCGCCTTCGAGCTGGTGGGGCCGACGAATGGGCTGGAAACGATGTACACCGTGGCCATCGCCCAATAGGGGCGGGGCATTTGCATGAGCATGGCGATGTACAGGGCAATCATCGACGCGGCGAACGTGCGCACGCCGTAGAACCAGTCACGGGCAGGTGGTAGACCGCTGAAAAATCCGTTCAAGGCTGGGTCACCGCTGGCTGTTCGGCGCTTTCAAATGCGCGAATCACCCGCAACGCCGCTTCCAGATCGGCGGTATCGATGCCCTGCAGCACCTCGCGGCGCAGGCGCACCAGTTCCACCTCGACCGCCTGCACCAGCACCCGCCCGCTGTCGGTCAGGCTCAGACACTTGGCGCGGCGATCATGGGGGTCTTCAGTGCGGCAGACATAACCGGCCTGGCACAATTGATCGAGCAGGCGCACCAGCGACGGACTCTCCATCCCGGCCGCCTGCGCCACCGTCACCTGTCGCACTCCTTCACCGAGCCGGCCGATCATCAACAACGGCACGGCACAGGCTTCGGAAATGCCGAAATTGACCAGGGTGGTCTGGCAGACTTTGCGCCAATGCCGCGAGGCGACCACCATGGCGCTGCTGATATTCATGTGAAGGGTGTCGAGGGTCTGAGGCACGGGGGGCTTCGCACACTGTTAGTTTGCTAACTATCAATATGACATTGGCGGGGAATTTCAGTCAAGTTTTGAAACAAATTACCGGGAAATTTGTTAGCTCGTCGAAGCCTATCGCCACATCAGCCAGAACACTTTGCACAATCAACTCCTCAGTTCGAGTCGCTATTCTGGCTTGCTGACCGTTTCAGGACGATCGTCATAAAAGCCGCTTGAGCATAGCGCTCTTCGCCCTACTGCCCCCGCCCCTTACGCAACAACAGATTCAACTGGTCCACCACCTCAGCCCAATCAGCATCTTCGCGAATTTCGTCTCGCAGGAACTGTTTCTGACCTTCGGACCAGAAAAACGCATCCGCCAGATGCAGTTCCGGCTTGAGCGGGGAATGGCTGGCTATGAATTTGTCGATGCTCTCGGCGTCATCCGCCAGGCCGAGTTGCTTGAACAGGCTGGGCAGGCTGTGAGTTGGTTTTTCCATGAGGGAGCTCCTTTCGTTGGGGATTGACGGGAGAGGCCTTGGCTCGCCTTTCGAAGTCTAGGTCGGATGGCCGTCGACGACGGAAAATCCGCCCACTGGAAGACTCGACCCCGGCTGATCAAAATTCGTTCAACCCAAGGCTCTACTAGACTGTAAAGAGGGCCTTCTTCCGGCTCGTTGACGGATGACTCTCCCGGAGGGTCGAAGTGAATATTCGTGGCTGGTGTGTGGTTGCGCTGTTATCGGGCTTGAGCACCTCGGCGCTCGCTACTGATGCAGTGACGCTGATGGCGGGCAATCCGTTCGCCGTCTGGTTGATGCTGTTCGGCGTGGCATTTCTGGTGGCCGAGGCCCTGTTGCCTAATTACGGCGTGGTCGGCCTGGCCGGGATTGTGATGTTCGTGATCGGTGCGGTGATGCTGAGCAATGCCGAGATTCCCACGCCGCTGATCACCGGCCTGGCGGTGGTCAGCGCGCTGTTGCTGATCGCCTTGCTGATCCATGCCTTTAGAACCCGGCCGCGCCACGCGGTGAGCGGCGATACCGAGCTGTTCGGCAGCGTCACCCCGGTGCTCGCCCTGCAGCCGGGCAGTGCCTATCACGGCTGGGTGCACCTGCAGGGCGAACGCTGGCAAGTGCGCAGTACCACACCGCTGCTACCGGGCCAACGGGTACAGGTGATCGCACGTAAGGGGCTGGTGCTCGAAGTGGCCGCCACTGACGCGCCGGCGCTGGGAGAATGATCATGGGCCTACAATTGGGTTTTGCCGCGCTGCTGGTGCTGCTGATTGCACTGGCGGGCTCGACCTTCC
Source organism: Pseudomonas sp. Pse1 (assembly GCF_024519635.1). Taxonomy (NCBI): domain Bacteria; kingdom Pseudomonadati; phylum Pseudomonadota; class Gammaproteobacteria; order Pseudomonadales; family Pseudomonadaceae; genus Pseudomonas; species Pseudomonas sp. Pse1. The sequence goes on along the minus strand of NZ_JALJRO010000033.1, from coordinate 13,318 downwards.
GCATCCTGCGCGAGTACGAACGGGCCGTGGTGTTCCAGCTCGGGCGTTTCTGGCAGGTCAAGGGACCGGGGTTGATCCTGTTGATTCCGGTGGTCCAGCAAATGGTCCGGGTCGATTTGCGCACCATCGTGCTGGATGTGCCGCCACAGGATGTAATCACCCGCGATAACGTCTCGGTGAAGGTCAACGCGGTGCTGTACTTTCGCGTGCTCGATCCGCAGAAAGCAATCATCCAGGTCGAGGACTTTCTCGCCGCTACCAGCCAACTGGCCCAGACCACCTTGCGTGCGGTGCTCGGCAAGCACGAGCTGGACGAGTTACTGGCCGAGCGCGAGCGCTTGAATGTCGATATCCAGCAAGCCCTCGACACCCAAACCGATGCCTGGGGGATCAAGGTCGCCAATGTCGAGATCAAGCACGTCGATCTCAACGAATCGATGATCCGCGCCATCGCCAAACAGGCCGAGGCCGAGCGCGAGCGGCGGGCCAAGGTGATCCATGCCGAGGGCGAACTGCAGGCCTCGGAAAAACTCATGCAGGCCGCCGAAATGCTCGGGCGCCAGCCGGGTGCGATGCAACTGCGCTACATGCAGACCTTGAGTTCGATTGCCGGCGACAAAAGCTCGACCATTGTCTTTCCGCTGCCGATCGAGTTGCTCAAGGGCATGGCGGATTTGTCGGGTCGGGAATGAGGAGAAAAGACGCCGCGTACAACCGTGATGTACGCGTTATCGTTAACCTTTTTCGCGAGCAGGCTCGCTCCTACCCATGCCGGTTGGGTAGACCGACTGCCAACCGCCGCCCAGCGCTTTGTACAGATCGACCATCGCCAGCGACACACCGGTCGCGCTTTCCACCCATTGCTCCTGAGTCGCCAGCAACTCACCCTGCACGGTCAGGACGTTGACGAAATCCACCACGCCTTCGACGTATTGCTGCTGTGCAGTGCGCAGCGCGATCTGGTTCTGCCGCACGGCTTCGGCCAGGCTGTCGCGGCGCAGTTGGCTGGCGTTGTAGCGGGTCAACTGGTCGTCGATTTCATGCCAGGCCCGCAGCACGGTTTGTTGATAGGCGAGCGCCGCTTCCTGCTGTTGTGCCTCACGCAGTTGCAGCATGCCGCGCAGGCGTCCGCCGTCAAACAGCGGTAGGCTGAGCTGTGGGCCGATGGCGAACTGGCGCGAGCCCCAGGAGCCGAAATCACTCAGTTGCATCGCCTGGGAGCCGAGGCTGCCGGACAAGGTGATGCGCGGGTAAAAATCGCCCTTGGCTACGCCAATGTTGGCGGTGGCGGCATGCAGGCGGGCTTCGGCCTGGCGGATGTCCGGACGTCGCTCGGCCAGTTGCGACGGCAAGCCGATGGCGACCTGACGCGGCGTCTGCGGCACCGGACCGTCTTGCGCCAACTGGGCCTGCAACGCCTGCGGGCGCTCGCCCATTAACAGGCTCAAGGCATTGATCAGTTGCGCCTGACGCTGTTGCAGCGCCGGCAACCGCGCTTCAATGGCCGCTACCTGGGCTGCCGCTTCGGCGACGTCCAGATCGGTCGCCACGCCATCCGCCAGGCGCAGTTGCGACAACTTCAGGCTATGCCGGGCGACCTCGAGGTTCTGCTCGGTGACGGCGCGGGTGCTCTGCACACCGCGCAGCTGAATGTAGTCCTGGGCAGTTTCCGCCAGCACTGATAGCAGCACCCCGCGGCGATCGTTCTCCGCCACTTCGAGGCTGGCGTCGGCGGCTTCGGTCTGGCGCCGCACCCGGCCCCAGAAATCCAGTTCCCAGGAGGCCGAGAAACCCGCCTCCCACAGGTTGAAGGCAGAATCGCCGTTGTGCCCGGACGGATCGCTCAAGCCCTCGCCGCTGTTGCGTTTGCGCCCGTAGTTGCCGCTGACGCTGCTGTTGGGGTATTGCTCGGCGGTGATCACCTGGCGCACGGCGCGGCTCTGTTGCAAGCGGGCGCTGGCCAACTGCAGGTCGAGGTTGTCGGTCAACGCGCGACGGCTGAGGGCTGAGAGTTGCGCATCCTGGAATACCTCCCACCAGCGCTCGTCCATTGCCTCAGCCGTTACCTGACTGGCGGCGGCTGGTGATGGTTTGGACCATTCGGTTTGTGGCTGCGTCTCGGGTTTCTGGAAGTCCGGGCCGACGGTGCAGGCTGACACACTCAACATGAGCAAGGCACACAGTGTGAGGCGCGGCTTCAGGCCCCATCGCGAGCAGGCTCGCTCCCACACTGGATCTGCGTCTGAACAAAGAATGTGCGAACTGCCGAGATCAACTGCGGGAGCGAGCCTGCTCGCGAAGGCGTCGGCACAATCAACGGATATCTTCATCGCTGAACAACCTCATTCGCCTTGACAGCCACCGTATCAATGCTCGCCTCCACCGACATCCCCACCCGCAGGCGCTGGGCCATCGGCTGACCCGGGTCGAGCATGATTTTCACCGGAATACGCTGCACGACCTTGGTGAAGTTACCCGTGGCGTTGTCCGGTTTAACGGCGGCAAAGGTCACCCCAGTGGCCGGCGCGATGCTCTCGACCCGCCCGGTCAGCGCCTCACCGCCCAGGCTGTCGACACGCACGACTACCCCCTGTCCCGGCTGCACGTCAGTCAGTTGGGTTTCCTGAAAGTTACCGATCACATAGGCCTGCGCCAACGGCACCACGGCGAGGATCTTGCTGCCCGGCGTGACATAGGCGCCAACCCGCACGGCGCGCTCACCGACCATGCCATCCACCGGCGCGACGATGCGCGTATAGGACAGCTCATAGCTGGCTATTTCCAGGGCGGCGTGGGCGCGCTTGAGCCCGCCTTCGGCCGCGTCGCGCTGGGCGCTGAGGATTTCCACCTGCTTGCGCTCCGCCGCCAGCACTGCTGTGGCGTTGGCCAGACGCGCGGCGGCCTGGTCGATGCGAGTGCGGGCTTGCTGGGCATTCTGCACCGTGCCGGCACCGACGCCTGCCAGATGGTTGTAGCGGTTCAATTCGTGATCGGCGAAGGCCATTTCCGCCTTGGCGGCAACCACCGTGGCCTGCGCCTGGGCAATGACTGATGCCTGACGTTCGAGAGTTGCCCGGGCGTTCTGCAATTGGGCTGCGGCCACCAGCGTGTCGGCGTCGGCAGCCTCGGCGGCGGCGCGCAGGTCGCGGTCGTCGATCAGCGCGAGCAACTGCCCGGCCTTGACCTGCTGGTTATCCTCCACCAGCACCTCTTTAATGAACCCGGCCACGCGCGGCGCGACCAGGGTGAAGTCGGCGCTGACAAACGCATCATTGGTACTTTGCTGGGGTGTGCGGCCAAAGACGCCGGGCGCCAGCAGGTAAACCAAGGCGCCTACGGCAAGCACTGCGGCCGTAGCACCGGTGAGTTTTTGCCTGGATGAAATCGTCATAAACAAACCTTCTGTTTTAGTCAGGTCGGCGCGCGCGGTGGATAGATCCGCGTCGGCAGCCAGAAAATCAGCAGGATCAGCGCCAGCGCGACCCCGGCCATGCACAGGTACAAGTCGGAAGAAGTCAGGACCACGGCTTGCTGGTGCAGACGCCGGGCAAGCGTGGCGCTGTCGCCATCGACCAGCGGCGAATTGCCCAGACTGTCGACCAGCATCGTCGAGTGGAAATGCAGGCGCGCCGTGGTCAGCGCCTCCAGCACGCCGGTGGCAATCACCGCCGCCAGGCCCTTGACCGTGTTGAACCAGGCCGAGGCGAACGGCCCTTCCAGCGGACTGATGCTGCCGGTGGAGAGCATCAGCAATGGCAGCACCGACATCGGCTGGCCGAAGATCTGCAGCAGTTGCAGCACATAGAAGTCGTCGCGAATCCACACCGAGGTCAGGTGCGAGCCGCCGATGCACGACAGTGCCAACATGCTCAGGCCGATCCCCAGCACCCAGCGGCAATCGACCCAACGCAGGTTGCACAGGGCCGCGACCAATGGCAGCGCAATGAGCTGCGGCGCCGCCATCAGCAGCATGATCGGTGCGGTCTGGATCGGCCGATAACCCTGCACCTGCGCCAGATAGCTGGAAGGAATAATGATCACCGCCAGTAACACCACCAGCACCCCGGCCAGGGTCATCAAGGCGAAGCTGAGGTTGCGGATACCGAGCATCTGCAGCTTGAAGAACGGCACCGGCTGCGACCATTCGTTGCACAGGAACAGCACCAGTAACAGCAGGCCGCCGCCCAGCAGCCAGCAAATCAGGCTCGACTCGAACCAGTCCAGGCGATTGCCTTGCAGGATGCCGATCACCAGCATGCAGATCGCCGGAAAGCCCAGCAGCAGCCCGCGCCAGTTGAAATGCTTGAGGCGCTCCAGGCGCAGCGGATCCTGGGGCAAGCCGTAGGCCACTGCGGCCATCGCCAGCAGACTCGGCACGATGATCTGCCAGAAGGTCCAGTGCCAGCTGACGTACTCGGTCCACAGCCCGGCCAAAGGCGTGCCCAGGCCCGGGCCGAAGGTGGCGGTCAAGGCGTAGCCGGCCAGGCCGTAGAGTTTGACGTTGGCCGGCAGAAAGCGCAGGGCGACGGTCATCAGCATCGGCGGCAAGGCGCCACCGGCCAGGCCCTGCACCGTGCGCAACAGCAGCAGACTTTCGTAAGTCGGGGCGAACGGGATCAACAGGCCCAGCAGAGTGAACAGGCCAATCGCACACAGGGTGAAACGACGCAGGGAGAAGGTCACCGCACACCAGGGTGCGAACGCCATGGCCGCCACCGAAGTCGCGGCGTAGCTGGCGACCAGCCAGGTGCCCTCGTCGTAGCCGATGGCCATGGCACCACGAATGTCGGCCAGGGCGACCTTGGTCACCATTTCGTTCAGGCCCGACACCAGTACCGCCAGCAGCACGCCCACCAGACCGAGGATGATCCGTGGGCCGAAGCTCGGCGGGGCAACCGCCTTGGGTGCGCTGGCCGCTTCGAGCGTGGCGGGAACAGCGAGGGAAGTCATGGGAAGAACCGCTCCGGATTACAGAAATACCGGAGCAGTTTAAGAAGTGCGACAGCTGACGAAAACTGACTTATTGACAGCTTATAAGTGCGTCAGACGCACGCATTGCTGGTCAGTCCGGTTGCGTCGCCAGCCAGGTCGCATCGCAGCTGCTTTTGATCGTTTCGCGCAACCAGCGATGGGCCGGGTCCTTGTCGTAACGCGGATGCCAGGCCTGGGTCAGCATCATCGTCGGCAAGGGGATCGGCAGGGTGAACGAGCGCAGGCGCAGCCCCAGGCGCGCGACGCTGCGCAGGGCCTCCTTGGGCACCGGTAGAATCAGGTCGGAATCGGGCAGGACAAACATCGCCGCGTGGAAGCTTGGGGCAATCAACGCCACCCGCCGCTCCAGGCCCAAGGCTTGCAGCGCGGTGTCGATCGGCCCGCGAGCGATGCCGCGGCGGGACATGCTGATATGGGAAAAACTGGCGTAGCGCTCGGCGGTGATTTCGCCGTCCAGCAGGGGATGCCCTTCGCGCACCAGGCCGACGAAGTGCGTCGTGAACAGGTTCTGCACCTTCACTTCCGGAGTACGCGGGCGCGTGTTGCTGATCATCAGGTCGATGCGCCCTTCGCGCAGCGCTTCGTCGTCGCCATCGCCTTCCGGGACAAAGCGCAGTTCGCAATGAGGCGCCTGACGGTCCAGGGTATCGATGAGGTGACCGCCGTAGACGCCGACGAAAAAGTCGTTGGCACGCACACTGAAGCGCCGACGCAAGGTGCTCAGGTCGACGTCATCAGCGGAACGAAACAGCAGCGCCGCCTGCTCTACCAGGTCGCGCACCTGGGCGCGCAATTCCAGGGCCTTGGGCGTCGGCACCAAGCCCCGCCCGGCGCGCACCAGGATCGGGTCGCCGAGGGCTTCGCGCACCCGGGTCAGGGTCCGGCTCATGGCCGCCGGGCTCAGGTTCATCCGCCGCGCGGCACCGACGACGCTGCCTTCATCAAGCAGCGCATCGAGGGCGACCAACAGGTTCATGTCCGGGAGTTGCATGGTAAGCACTCATGGCGGGTGGAGACTGATTCAAGCGCACTCCTGGCCGTGTTGGCTAGCCGGAAATGTCGAAGGCCTTTTGCACATTTTTTGGCAACAAGGTGCCGTACAGCGCCTTCGGATGGTCATGACAACGCTGCACCACCTGGGGCAAGGCGCCGAGCAATTCCAGGTTCAGGGTCGTGCCCTCCTCGGCTTTGCGCGCATTGGCAAACACCGGGTACAACAACGCGGCGGTGGTCCGGGAGAATGTCGGGGCAGTGCTCAGAGGCTGGCCAGGATAGCGACTGCGGTAGGTTGCCAGCTCGTCATTGAGCATCTCGCAGGTCTGGAACAGCATGCTGTGAATGGCGGTGTACGGATTGTCCGGCGACTGAGTGCTGAGCCCCGGTTCAAAAATCAGCGTGTTCTGCGCATCGACGACCGCCGGGGCATCCTTGCCGACCTTCCAGGGCTGGAATCGCCACTGCTCGACCGCCGCTTTCGCTGCCAGGCCGAACGCCTCATGAGTCGCACTGAGGACTTTTACGTCCGTGACCGAGCCGTCGTTATGGATATTCAGGCTGACCCGCACATTACCCGACACCGTGCCCATCGCCGCCGGATAAGCCGGCTTGGGCAGGTAGGCGGTGTCGGCGGAGGGCGGGAATGCAGCAGATGCATTCAGCGAGCACAGCAGCGCTGCACCGAGGAGGAGAAGACGCATGGAAATCCTTTTTGAGGCGCCGAAACAAAGGCGGCGATTGTCGCGCACCTCAACACCAAAGGACAACCATTCTCATCTGCCAAGCTCCAAGCTTGAGGCTTAGCGCTTAGCGCTCATGCAACGCCTCCGCCCTTGCCTTGATGATCGGCTTGAGCAAATAACTGAGGATGGTTTTCTTGCCGGTGATGATGTCCACCGAGGCAACCATGCCGGGGATGATCAGCAGCGGTTTCTCATCGGTGCCCAGATGGCTGCGTTCGGTGCGCAGGGTGATCATGTAGTAGGTGGTTTTCTTGTCTTCGTCGGTGATGGTGTCGGCGCCGATCTTTTCCAGCTTGGCCTTGAGGCCGCCATAGATGGTGTAGTCATAGGCGGTGAACTTGACCACGGCTTCCTGGCCCGGGTGCAGGAACGCGATGTCCTGCGGACGGATCTTCGCCTCCACCAACAGGGTGTCGTCCAGCGGCACGATTTCCACCATATCGCTGCCGGGCTGGATCACCCCGCCAATGGTATTGACCAGCAACTGCTTGACGATGCCCCGTACCGGCGAGGTCACCAGCGTCCGGCTGACCCGGTCTTCCAGGGCCTTGCCAGTGGCTTGCGCCTTGTTCAGTTCGGTGCGCGCCTCGTTCAGTTGGGTCAGCGCCTCACTGCGGAACTTGCCACGGGTTTCGTCGATCTTGCGTTGTACTTCCTTGATCGCCGACTCGGCGCGGGGAATCGCCAGGGTGGTCGCGTCCAGTTGGCCGCGGGTCTCGACTTCGGCGCGCTTGAGGCGCAGCACTTCCACAGGCGATACCGCACCTTGCGCCACCAGCGGCTCGGACATGTTGATTTCCTGGCGCTGCAGACTCAGGGCCTGACGGTATTGCGCTTGTTTGGAAATGAACTCGCGCAGCTCTTGCTGACGCTGGATCAACTGCTCTTGCAAGCCGCCGATTTCATCGTGCAGTTGCTGGCGGCGGCTGATGTACAACGACTCTTCGCTGGCGGCCTGCACCGGCACCGCCTTCATTACATCGGCGGCAAACGCCAGCGGGCGATCATCGACCTCCGCGCTCAAACGCTCCACACGCAGCAACATGGACAGACGATCAGCCTCGGTTTCGCCGGCGTTGGAGACAAACCGCGTGTCATCCAGGCGAATCAGCGGCGCACCGGCCTCGACGATTTGCCCTTCGCGGACGAACAGCTCGGAGACGATACCGCCTTCCAGGTTCTGGATTTTCTGCAGCTTGGAGGATGGAATGGCCTTGCCATCGCCACGGGTGACTTCGTCGATCACAGCGAAGTTGGCCCACAACAACATGAACAGGAAGAAGGCGATGATGCCCCAGATGGTCAAGCGGACCACCCGTGGGGCGTCTTCGATCAGGGCTTTCTTTACCTCGGGCAAAGGCTGGCCATCGAGTGAGTCGGAGCCTTTGAAGTAACTGCGGATCGAGTCGCGCACGCCGGACTTAAGCAACACTGATCTGCCCCTTCTTCAAAGCTTCCATAACCACGGCTTTTGGGCCATCGGCGAGAATCTGCCCGCGGTCGATCACCAGCAACCGGTCAACCAGCGACAGCAGTGAGGCCCGGTGTGTGACCAGTAGCACGGTTTTGCTCTCGATCACCGACTGCAGGCGTTGTTTCAAGCGCTCTTCACCGGTGTTGTCCATCGCGCTGGTCGGCTCGTCGAGCAGCAGGATCGGCGGGTTGAGCAGCAACGCCCGGGCCATGGCCACGTTCTGGCGCTGACCGCCGGAGAGATTTTGCCCACGCTCACCGACTTGCAGCTCATAGCCTTGCGGGTGCAGGCGGGCAAATTCGTGCACACCTGCCAACTCAGCGGCCTGCAGCACTAGTTCGTCTTCCATGTAGCGCGCACCGGACACCAGGTTGTCACGCAGGGTGCCGGCCAGCAGCTGGATATCTTGCGGAACGTAGCCGATGTTGTGGCGCAATTCGCTGACGTCGATCTGCCGAATGTCCACGCCGTCCACCAGCAAGGCACCTTCGTCCGGCTGGTAAAGGCCGACCAGCAGTTTGGCCAGGGAGCTCTTGCCCGAACCACTGCGGCCGATGATGCCGATTTTCTCGCCGGGCTTGATCACCAGGTTGATGTTTTTCAACGCCGGGGTTTGCTGGCCCGGGTAGGTGAAGTTCAATTGTCGGCACTCGATGGCGCCCTGCACCACCTGGCGGCTCAGTGGGCGCTCGTCAAAGTTGCGCTCTTGCGGCAACTCCATCATATGGTCGACCGAGCTCATGGTGACCTTGGCCTGTTGATAGCGGGTCAGCAAGCCGGACAGCGAAGCCAGGGGGCTGAGGGCGCGGCCACTGAGCATGTAGCAGGCGATCAGGCCACCCATGCTGAGGTTGCCGGCGATGATCTGGTAGACCCCGAAGGCGATCATGATCACCCCGGCCAATTGCTGGATCAGCAGAGTGATGTTGATCGACAGCCCGGAGAGCATTTTGACCCGCAGCTCCAGACGGCTGAGGGTGCCGATGGTCTGCTCCCACTGGTACTGGCGCTCGCTCTCGGCGTTGTTGACCTTGACCGCGTCGAGGCCGGAGAGGGTCTCGATCAGGCTCGACTGGCGCTCGGCGCCGAGCGCCATGGTGCGCTCCATGGTCGCCTGCAACGGCTTCTGCAACATATAGCCAATGAGCAGGGCGATCGGAAATGCCAGCACCGGGATCCATACCAGGTGCCCACCCAACAGGGCGATCACCAGGAAGATCAGCAGGGTAAACGGCAGGTCGATCAGGCTGGTGAGTGTCAGCGACGCGAGGAAGTCGCGCAGGCTCTGAAACTCATGGATGTTCTGCGCAAAGCTGCCGACCCGGGCGGGACGGTATTTCATCGACATGCCGACAATCCGCTCAAACAGCGTGGCTGAAATGATCAGATCGGTTTTCTTGCCGGCCAGGTCCAGGCACAAACTGCGCAAGCTCTTGAGGATCAGGTCGAACATATAGGCGCCGGTTATCCCGACCACCAGCACCCACAGGGTCGCCTCGGCCTGGTTGGGCACTACACGGTCATAGACGTTCATCACGAACAGGGGCGCGGCCATGGCGATGATGTTGATCAGGAAACTCGCGGCAATCGCATCGGCGTAAAGCCAGCGCGAGCGCTTGAGGGTGTCGCGGAACCACGAGCGCGCACGCGGGATCAGGGTGCCGTGGTTAACGTCAAATTTATGCTGTGGCTGGGCGAAGAACGCCTGGCCGGTGTAATCGTCGGCCAGCAGCTCGCGGCTGACCAGGACTTCGCCGCCGTCGCTTTCGCTGAGCAGCAATCGCGCCTGATCGTCGCCGTGCCAACCCAACAGGACCGCACTACGGTCATCCTTGAGCAACAGCAGTGCCGGCATGGCGATCGATGGAATCTTATCCAGCTTGCGTTGCAGCACCCGCCCTTGCAGGCCGGCACGCGCGGCGGCGCGTGGCAGCAGCTCGACGCTCAGGCGCTGCTTGGGCAATGGCAGACCGGTGGTCAGCATCGCCGCGCTGGCAGGTTTCTGGTGCAGCATGCACAGCGCCAACAATCCGTCGAGTAACGGATCATCGTGCGAGGCGCGTGGATCATGACTGAGATGAACTCGACTGGCTTCTGATTCCACGCTCGATACTCTTGGCTATCAATTGAAGATTAAATAAAGCTCAATTCATGCCAGGTAGCTGAACTTTTGGCTTCACGTCGTTCTGTACGACGGAGGCCATCGGTGCGACCACTCCCTGGCTCTTGAGCAACTCGCCCATGGTCGCCTTGATTCGATATTGAGTAAATAACTGAATGTTCTTGATTTCCACCAGGCGGCGGGAAGCGTTGAACAACTCGTTTTCACTGTCGAGCAAGTCAAGCAGGGTTCGTTCGCCAAGGCTGAACTGCTGCTGGTAGGCGCTGCGCACGCTGGTGCTGTAGTCGACGTATTTCTGCGCGATTGGCACCTGGGCGTTGGCGTTGTTCAAGGCGTTCCAGGCCAGACCTAACTCTTCATTCAATACGCGCAAGGCGTTGTTGCGCACATCCAATGCCTGGTTGGACAGATAGGCCTTGGATTCCAGGTCGGCCTTGTTGCTGCCGCCGGCATACAGGTTGAATCGCATGCGCAACATGGCCTGCCACTCATTGCTGTGACCGTCCGAGCCATCGATGTCGTTATCGGCGGAACGTCCCAACTCGGCGTCAAAGCGCGGGTAAAAAGTCGACTTGGCGGTGTCGTACTGCTTTTCCGCCGCGACGATGTCCGACTCCGCGGAGCGCAGGATCGGGCTGTTATCCAGCATCTGCTGGCGCGCTTCATTCAGGTCGGCCGGCAGCATCGCCAGGAACGGCGCAGGACGCTCCAACTGGTCGGGCATCTGGCCGACGGCGCTGAGGAAGTTGGTCTGGGCATCCGCGAGGTTGGTCTGTTCGGTGATCAGGTTGTTGCGGGCCTGGGCCAGACGGGCTTCCGCCTGGTCGCGGTCGGCGGTACGACCGACGCCGCGCTCGGTGCGCAGGCGGATCTGGTCAAAGATCCGCTCGTGGTTGCGCAGATTGTCTTCAGCCAGTTGCACGAACTCCCGGCGGCTCAGCACGTCGAGATAAACCTGGGCAACGGTCAGCGCGGTGCGCTCGGAGGTGCCCAACAACGAATAGGCACGGGAATTAACGGTGGCTTGTTGACGCCCAACTTCGCTGGACGTCGCAAAACCGTCAAAAACCATCTGCTGCAGACGTAAACTTGACTCACCCCGGTTCAGAGTTTCCCAATCATTACGCCCCGTTCCCGACCGGGTAGAAGGACTGTCAGTACCTTCACGGCCATAACCGCCGAGCAGATCGACCTTCGGCAGGTATCCCCCTTCAGCCGCTCTTAATTGATAATCCGCGGCCAAACGACTGTTCACGCCTGCCTGGATTTCCGGATGGACATCCAGTGCCTGTTGCATGGCTTGGGGGAGGGTTTGAGCTTGTACGAAACTGGCGGCGAGTGCGAAAGGTAGAGCTTTGAACAAGTGCGAAAGCATAAAAGAATTTCCCAGGACTTCATGTCTCGAATCACAGCAAAAAAGGCGGGCTGCGGCGGAAAATGGCAACCGGAATAACCGTATGTCGTAACGCTCAAAACTATTAACTGAAATACATGCTGTAGGTCAGGTCGCCGCGTAAATATCAATGTGACATTACTTGGGCGATTGTTTAGGATGCCTCCAATAAGGTCAATAGTTTGGCATTGAGTTAATTGCGAAAAGTTATAGCCAAATTATTGACGAAAAAGAGCGTCATTTGTACGTCTATTATTTTCCAAGTACATCCAGGCTGAATGGGCAAGAGGCCCTTCAGATCAATGGAAGCCTACTGAACGGAACATCGGAGAGTCTTCAATGAGCAGTGTTGTTGCCATCGTCAAAAGCATTGTTGGTCAAGTTTTCGCGGTGTCCCCAGAGGGCACTCGACGCGTTTTGATTGAAGGCGATCGACTGTTCGTAGGCGACCAGTTGGACACTGGCCTGGCGGGAGCCGTCACTCTGGAATTGGCGGACGGTCGTCTGCTCGATTTGGGCCGTGACACGCAATGGAGCGCCAGCGCCCCGGACTCCAGCACTGACCTGGCACAAGCCACTGCGCAATCCGCGCCGTCGGTTGAGGAACTGCAACAAGCGATCGTCGCCGGCGCCGACCCGACCACCGAGCTGGAAGCCACGGCAGCGGGCCAGTCCGCGTCAGGCAGCGGCGGCGATGCCGGTGGCGGCCACAGTTTTGTGATGCTTGAAGCCACTGCCGGACGGGTTGATCCCACCATTGGCTTTCCGACCGCAGGCATCAACTCGGCCTTCACCGCCGTTGAAGAAACCAACGGCCCACAGGTCAACAACAACGGCAATGACAACACCGCCGCACCAGGCTCGGTCCTCACGCTGAGCGCCACGCCGACCATCACCGAAGCCGGCGGCATATTGGTCTACACCGCCAACGTCACCCGCGCGCCACTGACCGATCTGACCATCACCCTGTCCAACGGCGCGACCATCGTCATCCCGGCCGGCCAGGTCACCGGCAGCGTCAACGTGCCGCTGGCGCCCAATGACAGCGTCTACGTCGACCCATCGCAAATCACTGTCACCGTCACCGGCACCACAGGCGGCGGTAACCAGGTAGTAACCGTCGACCCGGCACCCGCTGTCACCCAGATCACGGACACCATCGACACCACCACCGTCACCCTGACCGCGCAGCCGACGATCACCGAGGGCGGTCAGATTACCTACACCGCCACGCTGACTAATCCGGCGCAGACACCGGTGACCGTGACCTTGAGCAATGGCTCGGTCATTACCATCGAGCCGGGTAAAACCACTGGCACCGTCGTTGTAGATACGCCGGCTAATGATGTTTACAACAATGGCAGTACTGTCAGTACCACCATTACTGGTGCCATCGGCGGTAACTTTGAAAATCTGGTGCCTGGCACCACGCCAGCCGTTACTACCATCACTGATTCACCTGATTCGACCGGTCTGACGTTGACCGCTACCAGCGGCATTACCGAAGGCGGCCAGATCACTTACACCGCGACCCTGACCAATCCAGCCGGCACCGCGATGACCGTGACCTTGAGCAATGGCTCGGTCATTGTGATTGA
>NZ_JALJRO010000032.1:0-47281 GCF_024519635.1 Pseudomonas sp. Pse1 | reverse complement strand
ATATTTTTCCGGGGGCAACCGGTCATATGAGTTGGGCCGATGGCAATCAACAGATTCCGGAACGGTTGGTCAAGCGTTGCCTGCATATCGTAGCCAGCCATGAGCAGCGTTTGTGTTTTCCGCTTGAGTCGATTCGGCAAGAGAACGGTGGGTATCCGGCAAACTCCACCGAGGTGATTTATCCGGGGGTGCATTCGGATCAGGGAGGAGGGTATCCGCCGGGAGATCAGGGGAAGGCTTACAGCGTGGGCAACGTTGAAGGTGACGGTCTATTGCTATCGCAGATTGCGTTGCATGACATGTATGCGGATGCTTTTGCTCATGGCGCGCCATTGAAAGTACCCAAGGCCACTTTGCCTTCGAGCCTCAGTCAAGAGCTTTGGCGAGCCATGGAAGATAGTGTTGTGAAAGCCTTCAGTGTTTCACCAGCATTGACACAACGATATAACGCCTGGCGCGAAGTAACTCTAGGCCTACTCCCTGTTTCCCAGCCGCTATCCCCAGAACAAACAGCACTCTACCAACCCCTGCCATCCACGACGGCCCTCGAACAAGCCCTGCGCGAGCAGATGGCCTGGATCACCGCGTGGCGCATCGACCGCTACGCTTTCGCCAGTCTGAAGCAGACTCTTTTTTATGCGCAGGCTTCTGATACTGAAGCCGATCCAATCGATCGAGAAAACGCCGAAGCTGCCCGGAACGCAAGACAGGCACTCATCGTAAAAAACCGTCGAGAACAACAGGTCAACGAACAATTCAAACGTATCGCACCCATGCCATTGGCCCCCGGCGTCAAGGACTTCGACGCCGACATGGCCCAGACGCAGTTGCGCGAGGCAGCCGAAGAGTTCGGCATCGACTATCGCAACCCCAGCGTCATCACACCCTTTGTGATTCGCCTGGCACGGCTGGCGATCATCCCTGCGCTGATTGTCAACCAGGCGAGCCCTGAAGCCCGGGTCGAGCGCCAGTTGATGAGAAATGCCGGCAAGGAAAAAGTCAGCCTGTTGTTCCCACCGCCGAAACACGAGCGCAATCATTTCAGTGAAACCCTGCGTTTGAACGTCGACGAAAGCCGCAACGCCAAGGAACCGACCGGTTTGTTGCGGGCACTGTTCGACGATCAGGTCCACGACTCCCGCGCCTGGTTTCTTTACTCGCTGGGCCGCGAACACGGTGGCAGCTACTTTGGGGAGCGCATGGTGTTCTTTGGCGAGAGCAACCGCCGCGAATTGGTGTTGTTCCTTGAGAAGAATGGGCAGTTGCTGGCCGAGGACGCCGGTCGGCGCAGATTGGAAGCTGAGCGTGCTCAACAGCCGCCGTACATGGATGTCGAGCGTATGGCAGCCGTTATGAAAGCCATCGACGCGCGGTGGGCAGCCTATGACGCGCAAGATGCAGGAGCCGTTGATGGAACGGTCTGACAGGGCTTGTCTGCGCATGACTCAAGCGAGCGAACCGCTGCTCAAGCACCCTCTGCGGACCTCAATGGCGGCCGGTACATGCGGACTGGTGGGAATGCTCCTGGTTCAAGGTGCCCTGGCCGGCTCTCTTGAAGCGATCAATCACACGCACTGGGCGATCAATCGTTTTAGCGTCGAGGGCCGCTCGGGAGTCGACATCATTGGACCGTATCAAGGTGGGGGGGGAGGCTGTTGTTATGTCGCCCCGTGGCGCTGGAAACCGGGAATGACGGTGCAAGTTGAGTGGGAAACCGGCGTTGCTTATCCCGATGGTTTCCCTGGCTACGCAGATCGGGCGAAGTACTTAGCCTGGAGGGACGAAATGCGATCCTACAAACGCCAACACACCCAATCCGTCCCCATCCCCGACTACACCGGCCAAAAAGTCTGCGGCCTCACCGTGCACTTCCTGCCCTGCGACGAACTCCAGGTCACCACCTCCTGCCATGCCTACGGCAGTCCCGAATACCCGATCAAGACGCCGCTGCATCTGCCACAGCCGCAGTCGTGTCCGTAATACTCAGGCAGCTGCGGGTGATGCGGAAGCCTGTTGAGTCGGCTCCCACAGGGGGGGCAAGCGGCTAACGCGGCAACCAAAAAAACATCGCCACGCAAAACACACTCAGGCCAATACAAAACCATTGAAACCTGCGCAAACGCTGTTTTGCCGCGTGGGCTGCATGCAAGGGTAGGAGCATGCCGCAGTGGTGGCAGTCGCGGCTGCCGGCGGGGTTGGGGTGTTGGCAGTAGAGGCAGACGGGCAGGGTGTTCACTCGAACTGTTCCAGGCGCAGGCGATCGAGGATGCTGATGTGCCGGCCATCCTGGGTAATGATCTGCTCGTCGATCAGGCGGCGAATGATCCGCGAAAAAGTCTCCGGCTGGATCGACAGGTGCCCGGCAATCAACTGTTTGGCCATCGGCAGCTCGAAATGGCTGTCCACCGTTTGCTCGCGCACCAGTTGGGTCAACAGATAGCGCACTACCCGGTGAGTGGCGTTTTTCAGCGACAGGGTCTCGATCTCGTTGACCCGCTGATGCAGGCGCACACACAGCTTGCCCAGCAGCGCCAGGGTCAGCCGGCTATTGCTTTGCAGCAGGTGCAGGTAGGTGCTGTTGGAAAACCGGTAGAGCTGGGTCGGCCCCACGGCTTCGGCTGAGGCCACGTAGTTGGAGGTGTCCATCAGCATCATCGCTTCGGCGAAGGTTTGCCGGTCGCCGAGCACCTCGAACACCTTCTCCTGGCCATCGGGCGTCAACCGGTAAATCTTCACCGCGCCGGCAATCACGAAGTAAAACGAATCGGCCGGCTCACCCTGGCGAAACAGCGGTTCGCCCTTGTCGACGCTGAGCAACTGGCTGCTGCCCATCAGTTGGTCCATCTGCTCGTCGTTCAAGGGTTCGAACAGATGGTGGCTGCGCAGGATCTGGTGGTGGACGCGGTGAAGGACCATGGCAAGGCTTCCTTGAAAGTGAAATTCGGCTTAGACGAGACCCAGAGAAAGACCACTGGCCAGGGCGAGGACGGAACTCAACACGACGAACCAGGCCAGGGGGTGAATGACTTTGCTCATGACGACTCCGGATAAGCGAAAAGGGGTTGGGATTACCCTGTTCAGCAAGACTCGGGCCAGCCGCAATCTGTCGCCTCGGCGCAATGCAATGTAGGAGCGAGCCTGCTCGCGAAAAACCCGAGATCGCCGCGTTTATCCAGACAGAGCGCGTTATCGTTGACGTCCATCGCTAGCAAGCTAGCTCCTACAGGTCTATGGTGGATGCGGTAAAAATGACCCTGTGTAAATGGGTAAAATTAACTATTAAGGGTTGTTTTTACCCTATCAGCGAATCGCTGCTCCCGATCAAACCCCCGTCGCTGCAACGCCAAGCTCCTCAGGCATGACGCTTGCACTGTTGATCTGCAACAACACCGTGCGATCACTACTCTCTGATGATCGAACGCGGATGGACCCGCGCACTGCGTATAGGTGCCGGGCATGCAGAGGAGTAGCAACATGCAAGTGCTCGAACGCAGCAAAGCAATGGCAATCCCGCCGCTGTTACGCCTGGCTTTCCGGCCGTTTTTCCTCGCCGGTTGCCTGCTGGCGCTGCTGGCGATCCCGCTGTGGCTGGCGGCTTTCAGCGGTTCGATCAGCGACTGGCAGCCGGCGGGTGGCTGGTTGGGCTGGCATCGGCATGAGCTGCTGTTCGGCTTCGGCCTGGCGATCATCGCCGGCTTCCTGCTGACCGCAGTACAGACCTGGACCGGCCGCCCCGGACTCAGCGGCCGACCCCTGGCCGCCCTGGCGCTGGTGTGGTTACTGGCGCGGGTGGCCTGGTTGGTCAATGCGCCCTGGGCGCTGCTCGCCGTCCTCGAACTGGCTTTCCCGCTGGCGGTGGCGGCACTGATGGGCATCAGCCTGTGGCAGGTGCGGCAGAAGCGTAACTACCCGATTGTCGTGGTCCTGCTGTTGCTGGCGTTGGCCGACGGCTTGTCCCTGTATGGGCTGAGCGCCGGCCATGAAGGCTGGCAGCGTCAGGGTGTGTTGAGCGGCATCTGGCTGGTGGCGGCGATGATGGGCCTGATCGGTGGCCGGGTGATTCCGTTTTTCACCCAGCGTGGTCTCGGTCGGGTCGACGCCGTTTCGCCATGGCCGTGGCTCGACTGGCTGCTGTTGATCGGCTCGCCGCTGGTGGCGTTCCTCTACGCCGCAGGTCCTGCACTGATCCCGAACCTGTGGGTTGGCCTGCTGTTCGCGGTGCTCGGGGTCGGTCACCTGATCCGCCTGCTGCGTTGGCAGGACCGCGCCCTGTGGCGCGTGCCGCTGTTGTGGTCGCTGCACCTGGCCTACGCCTGGTTGGCGGTGGCGTGCCTGGGCATGGCGCTGTGGCATTTCGGCGTGGCGATCAACCCGAGCCTGGCGGTGCACGCCCTGACTATCGGCGCCATGGGCGGCCTGGTGCTGGCGATGATCGCGCGGGTCACCCTCGGCCACACCGGCCGGCCATTGCAGCCGCCTGCGGGGATGAGCCTGGCGTTCATTCTGCTCAACCTGGCGTGCCTGAGTCGGGTTGGTCTGATCCTGTGGTTGCCGATGCCGGCGTTGTGGCTGGCGGGTGTGTGCTGGGCCCTGGCCTTCGCGCTGTACGCCTGGCGTTATGGGCCGATGCTGCTGCGCACCCGGGTCGATGGACATCCGGGTTAAGCCCGCACACTCAAGGAGAGGCTCGTTCATGTATCCCTATCTGTTGGTCAGCCACCTGCTGGCGGCCATTGCTTTCATCGGCACGTTGTTCTTCGAAGTGGTCATCTGGCACAACGCTCGCCGGCAACTGTCGGACATCTCGCAAGCAGGCGCCGAGCAAGCCATCGCCGTGCGTTCGCGCAAGGTCCTGCATGGGGTGGTGCTGCTGTTGTATGGCGCCGGCATTGGTCTGGCCTCGCAGTACCGCGGCGCCCTGAGCCAGCCGCTGGCGAGCAGTTTCGGCACCTTGTTGAGCCTGAAGATTTTGTTGGCGTTGAGCATCATCGGCCACTACCTGCTGCTCGCGTACTGGCTGACCCACGGACGCCTCAGCGCCACTCGGGCCACCTGGATCCGCCGCAGCATCCTCGGGCACATGGTGCTGATCGTGGTGCTCGCCAAGGCGATGTTTTATTGGCAGTGGTGAACTGTCTCAAGGCTGGCGCCCACAGGATTTTGTGGGGCCCTACAGGCCCCACAGATTCATCGATAGCCGATCAATGCCGCGCCTCAAGCGCATTGACGAACAACACATTGTTCTCCAGATGAATATGCTGCATCAGGTCATCACGAAATTCCGCCAGTCCGCGATACAACGCGCGCCAGGTGTTACAGGCATCCGCCGGCGGCGTGATCTGGTGGGTCAGGCCCAGCAGTTTTTCCAGGCTTTCACCGTGTTGATCATGCTCGAAACGCAGCACCTGGATCGGCGGTGCCGCACGCGGGCCGAGGCCGTGTTGCAGCATCGGGAACAGCACCTGTTCTTCCTTGCACATGTGCCCTTCGAGTTCCTGCTGCATTTCGCAGAGCAGTTCGGCCAGGCCGTTGGGGCAGGTGCTGCGTGCGCCGTGAACCTGCTCGACGCGCCGCGCCAGGCGGATCAGTTCCGGCAGTTGCTCGCGGTGGCGGGCGTGATAACGCGACAGCAGATGGGCGATCAATTGTTCCAGCGGCGCCTGGCGCCAGTCGTCCTGGCTTTCGCCGCTGTCTTGCAGGATCTGCAGGGCATCGGCGATCAATTGCGGGTCGAGTTGTTTGCCCAGGGCGGCGTCGCGCAGGCTCTTGTGGCCGCCGCAGCAGAAGTCGAGGTTGAAGGTGTGAAAGATCCGCGTGGCACCGGGAATGTCGCAGGCCAGTTGGCCCAGGCTTTGTTCCAGCAGGTTGTGGCTCATCAGGGGTTCCTCTCGGTTTGTAACGGTTCCCCAAGCTCATTGCACAGCAGATGCCAAATTTAACTGATTGATATCAATGGAATAATTTTTAACGGTGGTGAACTGAACCCTGAGGCATTAGGGTGAATCCCACCATAGAGGGTTATAACTACCATGCTGCGTGAAAGCCTGGCCGCCGACCTGATTGTCGAGTTGCCCAATGCCGTGCGGTTGCAACGTCTGGTGCAGACCCTGCGCGAATACTTCAACAGTGGCGCCGTGGGCTTGTTGCGCCTCGACGAGGACAGCCTGCGGCCAGTGGCGACCGTCGGCCTGGTCCACGAGGCCCTGGGCCGGCGCTTCGTGATCGCCCAGCATCCACGTCTGGCGGCGATCATGGCCTCCCGCGAGCCAACCTGGTTCGAACCCGACAGTCGCCTACCGGATCCCTACGACGGCCTGCTCGAAAACCACGTCGGCGAATCCCTGCCGGTCCACGATTGCATGGGCGTGAGCCTGTATGTGGAAGGCCGGATCTGGGGCGCGATCACCCTCGACGCGCTGCACGCCGGCACCTTCGACAGCCAGGCCCGCGAGGAGCTCAAGCGCTGCACCCTGCAGATCGAAGCCGCCGTGCGGGTCACCCGGCTGGAACAGGAAAACCGCAGCCTGCGCATGTCGCGCAGCGATCCTCAGGATCAACGGATGCCGGTCGAGGAGGGCGAGATCCTCGGCCAGAGTGAGGTCCTGCACAGCCTGCTCAACGAACTGGACGTATTGGCCGACGCCGATTTGCCGGTGTTGCTGCTGGGCGAAACCGGGGTCGGCAAGGAACTGTTTGCGCGGCGCCTGCATCGCTTGTCGCGGCGCAGTCACAAGCCGCTGATCCAGGTCAACTGCGCGGCGCTCCCCGAATCGCTGGCCGAGAGCGAGCTGTTCGGCCACGTCAAAGGCGCCTTCTCCGGCGCCAGCAGCGACCGCGCCGGGCGCTTCGATGCGGCCAACGGTGGCACGCTGTTTCTCGATGAAGTCGGCGAACTGCCCCTGAGCGTGCAGGCCAAATTGCTGCGTACTTTGCAGAACGGCGAGATCCAGCGCTTGGGTGCGGACAAGCCGCTGCACGTCGATGTGCGAATCATCGCCGCGACCAACCGCCACCTGCCCGACAGCATCCGCGATGGCCTGTTTCGCGCCGACCTGTACCACCGGTTGTCGGTGTACCCGGTGCCGATTCCGCCCCTGCGCGAGCGCGGCAACGACGTATTGCTGCTGGCCGGGCACTTCCTCGAACTCAACCGCGCACGCCTCGGCCTGCGCGGCTTGCGCCTGTCACCGGCGGCGGAACGGGCGCTGCTGGGGTACAGCTGGCCGGGCAACATCCGCGAGCTGGAACACGTGATCAGCCGCGCCGCGCTCAAGCAACTCAGTCGCGGCAGCAGTCGTGCGGCGATCCTGACCCTGGAGCCGCAGGTGCTCGATCTCGACAGTGCGGCGAGCAATCAACCTGCGCCGGTCGAGCGCGCGCAGGCATTGCCCGCCGACGCGCCGTTCCAGGCCCTGGGCGATGCGGTGGATGAGTGTCAGCGCGAAAAGGTGCGCCAGGCCCTGGAACTGTCGGCCGACAACTGGGCCAGCGCCGCGCGACTGCTGCAGATCGACCCCAGCAACCTGCACAAATTGGCCCGACGTCTGGGCATGAAATAAGCCCGCAACCCAGGTAGGGATTGATGGCGGTCAAGGTGATTTGACCCGGTGCCTCGCACACTGGGCCAAACCTTTTCGGAGACCATCGACATGCCGCTTTCCCTCGCCGAGATGCGCCGCAATTACACCCTGCAAGGCCTGCAGGACGAACAGGCCCTGGACGACCCGCTGGCGATGTTCGGCCAATGGCTGCAGCAGGCCCGCGACACCGAGCAGCCTCCGGTGGAGGCCAACAGCATGATGCTCGCCACCGTCGACAGCGCCGGCCGCCCCCATTGCCGGGTGCTGCTGCTCAAAGGCCTGAGCGACGCCGGCCTGATCTTCTTCGGCAACTACCACAGCGACAAGGGCCAGCAACTGACAGCCAACCCCCACGCGGCGATGACCTTCTTCTGGCCCGCCATGGAGCGTCAGGTGCGCATCGAAGGCCAGGTGGTGCCACTCGATCCGGCATTGTCCGACGCCTACTTCGATTCCCGCCCCCTGGCCAGCCGCCTCGGCGCCTGGGCCTCACCGCAAAGCCGCATGCTCGCCAGTCGCGCTTCGCTGGAATCGATGCTGGAACAGACGGCCCAACGTTTTCTCGACCAACCGATCCCGCGCCCCGAGCATTGGGGCGGCTGGTGCTTGCAGCCGGAGCGGGTGGAGTTCTGGCAGGGGCGGGCGGATCGCTTGCATGATCGGCTGGATTATCGGTTGCTCAATGGGGGGTGGTGTCGGAGTCGGTTGGCGCCTTGAGGGGGAAGTGCATCTGCCTTGTCCAGTGACCAATGGGCTATCCAGATCGCCAGCCGCGTGGCAGTCTCGCGGCTGGCATTTTCCGCGAGATGCCCGGGGTTATCGTCGATGGGTGTAGGGGCAGCATGAAAAAAGTGAAGTTGGATCGTATCAATCGGGCAATCCTCGAAAATCTGCAAAGCAATGCGCGG
This sequence comes from Pseudomonas sp. Pse1, assembly GCF_024519635.1. Taxonomy (NCBI): domain Bacteria; kingdom Pseudomonadati; phylum Pseudomonadota; class Gammaproteobacteria; order Pseudomonadales; family Pseudomonadaceae; genus Pseudomonas; species Pseudomonas sp. Pse1. The sequence continues at coordinate 38,793 of NZ_JALJRO010000032.1, read as the reverse complement.
ATCAGCAATCTCGAACTGGCCGAGAAGATCAATCTCTCCCCCAGCGCTTGCCTGCAAAGGACCAAGGCGCTTGAGGATGCCGGTTACATTCGCGCCTACATGGCATCGATCGATATCGACGCAATCTGTATCAACGTCATGGCCTACGTGATGTTCAGCCTGCGCGATCACGCCGGCCACCTGCGGGTGCAATTCGAACGTTTTATTGCCAAGCGTCGTGAGCTGGTGGACTGCCTGAAGGTCGATGGCGAGTACGACTACATTGCCCTCGCCACCTGTTCCACCGTGAGCGATTTCAACTTGCTGTGCGAACAGCTGCTGGATGAAAACCCCAACATCCTGAAAATCAGCAGCAACATCATCCTCGACAAGACCAAGTGGTTCGCCGGCTATCCGCTGGAAAATCTAATGTGGCGGGAGTGAACAATCTGCGGTAAATGCCCGCGCATCCCGCAGCAAGTGCACGGCACACCGCCTATCTCAATCTTTTGCATTGCCGTCTTTGCCCACAATGGGGGTTTTCCCAAGGCAGAGAACAACCATGACTGCAACGGCATACGTCACCCTGGAAACCGTACTGGGCGCCTTCACCCTCGAGTTGTTTGGCCAGCAGGCACCGCTGACCACCGCGAATTTCCTGGCTTATGTGGACAGTGGTCGGTATGACGGCAGCAGCATTTTCCGCATCGTCAATCCGTCCAACCAGCAAGCGGAAGATCCTGTGCGCATCAATGTCGTGCACGGCGGCACGCGACCGCTGGCGGCGAGTAATTTGCCGATGATCGAGCTGGAAACCACCCTGCAGACCGGCTTGCGCCACCGCCACGGCTGCTTGTCGATGGGCCGTGAGGAGGCCAACAGCGCCGAAGGTGATTTCTTCGTCTGCATCGGCGATCAACCGCACTTCGACCACGGCGGCGCGCGCCATCCGGACGGCCTGGGGTTTGCCGCGTTCGGACAGGTCTGCGCGGGCATGGAGGTGGTCGAAGCGATCTTTGCCCAGGCCGGGGCGCAGGAATACCTGGCACCTGAGGCGGAGATCGGCATCCTGCGCGCCTACCGTCAGCCACGAGGTGTGTAATGGGGCGCTGTGACTGGGTCCGAAAGCTAATGAGCGCGCGTCGCTACGACGCTTTTCTGCTACCGCGCAGTGATGCCTACCTCAACGAAGACCTGGCCCCGGCTGACGAAGCCTTGCATTGGCTGAGCGGTTTCACCGGTAGCGTCGGCCTGGCGGCGTTGACGCAGAAGGGCGCGGCGCTGCTGGTGGACGGCCGTTACACCGAGCAGGCCCGCCACGAGTGCCCGCGTTTCGAGACCCTGATGCTCGACGACAGCAGCCTGTTCGACTGGCTGCGCGGCCAGTTGCCTGCGGGCGCGACCATCGCCTGCGACGCCAGGCTGCACAGTATCGACGAGTGCGCCCGCTGGCAGGCCCTGGCGACGCAATCGGACTTCAACTGGCACGCGTCTGCGGATAATCCGGTGTACCAATCCTGGCGCAATCGCCCGGACGCACCCAACAGCCCGGTGCTGGCCTGGGCGCTGGAGTACGCCGGCATGACCGCGCAGGCCAAGCTCGATCAACTCACCGCCAGCGTGCGTGGCGCGCAGTGCGATGCCCTGTGGTTGCCGGCGCCGGACATGTTGGCCTGGCTGTTGAACGTGCGCGGCGGGGATATCGCCATCGCGCCATTGCCGTTCAGCAATGGTCTGCTGTACGCCGATGGTCGGCTGGACTGGTTCATCGATGCCGAGCGCCTGCAATTGCCCGAGGAGTGGCTGCCCGCTACGGTCTCCGTGCGTGCTCCGCGACGGCTTGAGCAATGCATCGCCGAGCTGCAGGGCCAGCGGGTGTGGATTGATCGGCGGATGTGTACGGCGGCGGTTTACCGTCAGTTCGAGTCCGCTGCCTGTGTCTTGCATGAGGCGCCCAATCCGCTGCTGCTCCAGCGGGCCTGCAAGCAACCGGCCGAGTTGTGCGGCAGCCGTGAAGCCCATCGCATCGATGGTCTGGCGCTGTGCCGCTTTCTCTATGAGTTTCACTGCCGCTGTGAGCGGTTTATCGGGCAGAGCGAATTGTCGATTGTCGAATCCCTGGAGGGCTGGCGTTCCCGGCATCCCGACTACCGGGGTGTGAGTTTCGAGACCATCGCGGCCACCGGTGCCAACGGCGCCCAACCCCATTACTTGCCCAAGCCGGGGCAGGCGGCAAAACTGCGGCGCGGCGAGTTGCTGCTGATCGATTCTGGCGGCCAATACACCCAGGGCACCACCGATGTGACCCGGGTCCTGGCCTGCAGCCCGCCGAGCGCCTGGCAACGTGAGCTCTACACCACGGTGCTGCGGGCTCATATCGCCCTCGCCAGTTGCCTGTTCCCGATGGGCACCAGCGGCCAACAGCTGGACAGCGTGGCGCGCCAGGTGATGTGGCGAGAGGGGCTGGACTACGGCCATGGCACAGGACACGGGGTGGGCAGCTACCTGCATGTGCATGAGGGCCCTCACCGGATTGCCCCCCACGCCAGCGCGGTGCCGCTGCAGGCGGGCATGGTCACCTCGATCGAACCGGGGGTTTATCTGCCAGGTGAACTGGGAATCCGCATCGAGAACCTCTACGAAGTCATCGAGGTCGAGGCGCATCCGGGATTCCTTGGGTTCCGCGTCCTGACCCTCGCGCCATTCGCCAATGAACTGATCGACCGCGAACGACTGAGTCCGGCCGAAGCCTGTTGGCTCGATGAGTATCACCGGACGGTTCAGGCCGCGTTGATCGACGCTTTGGAGCCAGACGTCGGCGCCTGGTTGCTGTGCCAGACCCAGCCGAACAACCTGCAGTTTCAGGGGCAATAACCGTTGATTGTTTTTCCTGGTCGGCGCAAAAGCGCAGTTTGATTTCGAGGGCGCTGGCACTATGTGTCCAGCGTTCGCGAGCGCCTCACTACAATTCTAATAATCGGTTTGCCTCCTGTTTATGGGCGGGAGAGCAGACATTGCCAGTCGAGAGGCGAGCATGAGCAGTACAGAAAATGTGATTCCCGATGGCTACGACCGCCGGCCCGTGCCCCAGTCCGAAACGGTCTCTGGCGTTGGTCTGGCGCTGATCACCTTTGGCATCGGGATGACCCTGCCGGTGTTCTGGCTCGGGGCCGACGTTACGCAGAAAGTCGGGTTCGCGAGCGCCGCGCTGATTTTCGCCGGGGTTTGCGGGGCGCTCGGTTTGCTCTGTGCATTGACCGCGATGGTCGGCGTGCGGACGCGGCTCAGCACCTATATGGTCCTGCAGTTTTCATTCGGTCGGCATGGCGCCAAGCTGATCAACCTGATCATGGCGGTGACCTTGCTGGGGTTCTATGCGGCCACCGCCGATATATTCGGCAGCACCGTGGCCAGCGCCTTGCAAAGTTCCTGGGATATCGTCACGCCGGCCTGGGTGCACAGCGTGTGGGGCAGTGTGCTGATGACCTTGATGGCGATCTATGGATTGCGCGGGCTGGATCGGCTGTCGATTGTCTCGGTGCCGCTGATGGCGCTGTTCATGTTGTTTGCCTTGTACCTCGGCGTGCAACGTGCGGCGCCCGGCCAGTTGGGCGGGTTCGTCGGGGCCGGCGACAGCCTGGCACTGGCCATTGCCAGCACCATCGGCATGGTGGTGCTGACACCCGTCCTGATGCCCGACTTCACCCGTTACGCCCGTACTGAACGTGACGCCTTGATCGCTATTCTGGGCATGGTCATCGGCTTTCCCTTTGTGCTGATTGTCGGCGGCTTGTTGTCGATCATCACCGGCCAAAGCGAAATCATGCTGATCATGGCGAGCCTCGGCGTGCTGCTGCCGGCGCTGGCCGTGCTGGTGTTCTCCACCTGGATCACCAACACCGCGAATCTGTATTCGGCGACGCTGACCCTGGCGACCGTCAGCCGCACCCCGAGCTGGAAACTGACCGTGGCAGGCAGCGTGCTGGCGACGGGCTTGGCCGTGGGTGGCTTCATGAGCCATTTCCTCGATTTCGTGATGACCCTGAGCATCGTGATCCCGCCATTGGCAAGCATCTATGTCGCGGATTTCTTTGTGGTCCGCCAGCAACGCTACGACGTCGATGCGCTGGCGCAGTCCGGCGCCTTCGGTTGGCCGGCACTGGTCAGTTGGGCCTTGGCCAGCCTGGTCGCCTGGATGACCACCTTTGCCGGCTGGACCCTGACCACGCAGCCGACACTGGACTCTCTGCTGGTGGCCCTGGTCGCGTACCTGCTGCTGCAGCGCTTGAGCCGCGTTTCCACGGTTGCGCCCTCGCACTCGTAAGTCGCCAACCCCTTAGCCAATGCGTTGACCCGGAACAAGCCGGGAGGGCGAAGCCATGCCTGTTTTTACTCAAGCGAACACTGCGTTTGCCGGGCGCGCTCGCCTTTTGTCTGCACGGTTCAACGCCGATAAAACCATAAGAAATTCAGGAGCAGTTTCAATGAAGATCATCCGACTCATAGCCCTGGCCGCACTCGGCTGCAGTGGTGCCGCTCAGGCGCAGGTGTCCAGCACGGTGGCCCTGACCACTGAATACCAGGTGCGCGGCATCGGCTACTCCGGCAACGATCCGGCATTGAGCATGAGCCTGGACTGGGCCGGCGAGAATGGCTTGTTCGTCGGCGCCTGGGCGTCAAACACCGACAGCTTCGCCAGCGGCGATCCCTACGACGATGGCGCGAATATCGAGATCGACTTTTACGGTGGTTACAACGGCCAACTGGAAAACGGCTTGCGCTACGGCGTGATCGGCTACTACTACACCTTCCCGTCAACCAATTACAACATCAACTACCCGGAGATCGGCGTCAGCCTTGGCTACGGCAACTTCAATGCCTATGCCTATTACTCCAACGACATGATCAGCACCTCGCAGTCGTCGCAGTACCTGGCGGCCGACTACACCTTCAACTTGCCGTATCAAGTCGACCTGTCGTTGATGGCCGGGCACTCCTTTGGCGAGTACTTCCGCCAGACCGAACTGACCGGCGCCCATGAATACTCGAACTGGGAAGTCGCACTGAAACGCAGCTTTGGCCCGATCAATACCAAACTGAGTTGGGTCGATACGGACCTGTCGGGGCGTTACTACAACGATGGCGAGTACCTGCGCAACGACGGCCGTCTGATCTTCACTGTTTCCCACACCTTTTGAGACAACAGCCGGCGGCCCCGCGGCTGGCCGGCTTCTGCGTGATTGCCGGAGGACTTATGACAATCCGTGTGGCTACCGATATCGGTGGCACTTTTACTGACCTGGTTTACCTGGAAAACGGCGTGATCAACGCGGTGAAGGCCGACACCACACCGCCTAACTTCGAACAGGGGCTGCTCAACGCCGTCGCCAAAAGTGGCGTCAGTTACGCCGATATCGAATTCTTCGCCCATGGCTCGACGGTGGTGATCAACACCCTGACCGAACGCAAGGGCGTCAAGACCGCCTTGCTGACCACCCGAGGCTTTCGCGATGTGCTGGAAATTGCCCGGGGCAACACACCGGATATTTTTAACACCTACTACCGCAAGCCACCGCCTTTCGTGCCGCGGCACCTGCGCGTGGAAATCAGCGAGCGCCTGAACTATCGCGGTGAAGTCGTCACCCCGCTGGACCTCGAGGGCCTGCCGGCAATCCTCGCCACTTTGCGCGAAGAGGGCGTCGAGGCGATCGCGATCTGCCTGCTGCATGCCTACTGCAACCCCGCGCATGAAGCGCAATTGATGACCGCCGTCAGCGAGTTGTGGCCGCAGGTGGCGGTGATCGCGTCCCATCAGGTCAGCCGCGCACTGCGTGAATATGAGCGCACCAACACCACGGTGCTGTCGGCGTATGTGATGCCGGCCACCCGCGACTACCTGGACAACCTGTCGACGCATCTGACCGACAACGGTCTGCAATCGGCGCCCTTCATCATGAAGTCCAACGGTGGCATTTCCCCGGTCAAGGCCGCCAAGCAGGACCCCATCAGCCTGGTGGAGTCCGGCCCGGTGGGCGGCATCCTCGGGGCGCAGGCTTACGGCCAGTTGATCGGCGAACAGCAGTTGTTGGCCCTGGACATCGGCGGCACCACCGCCAAGTGCTCGCTGATCCACGATGGCAAGGTCGAGATCAGCAACGATTACGTGATCGAGAAAACCGCGATCAGTGCCGGTTACCCGATCATGACCCCGGTGGTGGACATCGTTGAAATCGGCAATGGCGGCGGCAGCCTGGCCTGGGTCGATGCCGCCGGCAGCCTGCGGGTCGGCCCGCAAAGTGCCGGCTCCACGCCAGGGCCGGTGGCCTATGGTCGCGGCGGCCTGGCGCCGACCACCACCGACGCCAACCTCTACACCGGGCGGATCAATCCCGAAGACTTCGCCGGTGGCGAAATCCAGCCGGACATCGACGGCGTGCATGCAGCCTTCGCTCGGCTCGGGGAGCAAATCGGCGTCTCGGCCAAGCTGCTGGCCCATGGCGTATTGCAGATTGCCAACGCCAACATGGTCAACGCGTTGAAGCTGATTTCGGTCAACCGTGGCCACGATCCACGGGATTTCGCGCTGATGGCCTTCGGCGGCGGCGGGGCCTTGCATGCCACCGCCCTGGCAGCCGAGCTGGGGATCCCGAAAGTCATCATTCCGCCCTTCGCCGGGGTGTTTTCGGCCTGGGGGATGCTGATGCTCGATTCGCGACGCGATTACATCCAGACCCACCTGCAACGTCTCGATGAGCAGGGGCTGCCCAGTTTGATCGGGGCTTTTACCGCACTGCAGGCGACGGCCGAAACGCAGTTTGCCGACGACGGCATGACACGCGACAAGCTGCGCTTCGAATGGCACATCGACGCCCGCTACAACGGTCAGGAACACACGGTCAAAGTCGTCCTCGATGAGCTGCAACTGGCGTCAATCATCGAGCGCTTCCACGCACAGCATGAACAGGCCTACACCTTCCGCCTGGAACTGCCGATCGAGGTGGTCAACCTGCACCTGGTGGCTTTCGGCGAAGTCCCGAAATCACCCATGGCGCCGATCGGCGTGAGCACCGGAGCCTCAGCCGAAACCGCGTTAAGTGGCCGGCGCTGGGTCGAGTTCGAGCCCGAGCAAGCGGTGCAGACCGCGCTTTATCAACGCTCGGCGCTGCTCAGCGGGATGCGCATCGAAGGCCCGGCGATCATCGAAGAGGCGACCACCACCACCGTCGTCCGTCCGAGCGATCGCCTTGAAGTCGACCCCTACGGCGGTCTTCACATCCATATCAACGTGCAGGAGGTGTCGGCATGAGCAACGCCAATCCATTTACCCGCGAAATCATCAAGAACGCCCTGGTGGCGATTGGCGAAGAGATGTTCATTGCCCTCAAACGCACCAGCATGAGCCCGATCATCTACGAGGCGCTGGACTATGGCATTGGCCTCACTGATGCGCGAGGCCAGTTGATCTCCCAGGGCAACGGCATTCCGGGGTTTATCGGCACGCTGGATGGCGCGGTGCGCAGCGTGATGGAGAAATTTGCTCTGGAGGATATTCTCCCGGGCGACATGTTCATCACCAACGACCCTTACGGCGGCGGTGGCACCCACCTTTCGGACGTGTCGATGATCATGCCGGTGTTCCATCAGGAACGGCTGATCGCCTGGACGGCGAACAAGGCGCACTGGACCGAGGTCGGCGGCAAGGACCCGGGCAGCTTCAGCTCCGACGCCTCGGAGATTTACCAGGAAGGCTTGCAGTTTCCCACCGTGCGCATCTACGACAGGGGCCGGATCAACCAGGCCGTGGTCGACATCATTGCCGCCAACGTGCGCCTGCCGGAAATGACCCTGGGCGACCTGCATGCCTGCGCCGCAGCGTTGCGCGTGGGCGAACGGCGGTTGCTGTCGATCGTCGCCAAGTATGGCGAGGAGACCACCCTGGACGCCATCGAACGCCTGCTCGAGCACGGCGAGGCGATGACCCTGGCGGCCTTTGCCGACCTGCCCAAAGGGGTGTTCCATGCCGAGGACGTGATCGATGAAGATGGCCTGGGCAACGGTCCGTTCACTGTCAAAGTCAGGGTCGAAATCAGCGAGGGCCGCTTCGTCGCCGACTTCACCGGCTCAAGCCTGCAAGCCCAAGGGCCGATCAACAACACCCTGTGCGGCCTGCAGTCGGCAGTGCGCGAAGTGTTCATGGGCGTCGTGCGCCCAGGCATCGCCGCCAACGCCGGCTGCTTCCGCCCCATCGAAGTCATCTGCCCACCCGGCACCATCTGCACCGCCCAGCGTCCTGCACCGGTGTCGGCCTACTTCGAGTCAATGGTCGCAGCCGCCGACGTGATTCGTCGGGCACTGGCGCAGGTCTTGCCGGACCGCCTGATCGCCGGACAACTGGGTTCCGTGTGCTCCATGGTCCTCAACGGCCGTCACTCCGAGACCAACGATGAATACCTGCTGGTGCAGCCCTTGGTCGGCGGCTGGGGCGCCGGGCACGACAAGGACGGCGAGAGCGGCCAGTTCTGCGTGGGTAACGGCGAGACCAGCAACATTCCCGTCGAGTTGACCGAGCGTTGTTATGAAGTGCTGGTGGAGCGCTATGGCTTTCATCAGGAAGACGGCGGTGCGGGCCGTCACCGGGGCGGCCGAGGCGTCACGCTCGACTACCGGATCCTCTCGCCCAAGGCCTGGGTGTCGACCTTCTTCGGCCGAGGTATTACGCCGCCGTGGGGCATTGACGCCGGGCATGAGGGCTCGTGCAACTATGCCGAGGTCATACGGGCAAACGGGGCGACCGAGCGCTTCAGCCGTGCCAATCGGGTGGAGTTGCACAAGGGTGATTTGCTGCGGCTGGTGACGGCCAATGGCGGCGGCTGGGGGCCGGCGAAAGAGCGGAGTGTGGCGTCGGTTTTGGAGGATGTGAAGAACGGGTATATCTCGGGGGAACAGGCGCGGCGGGATTATCCCGCACAGGTGTCTGCAGGGGAGGGCAGCGCCGGGGTTTGAATGCCAAGGGCGGGATGCGCCGAACGCGACAGGACAATTTATCCATTGCGTTCGGCATCGGTGTCACCCCATGGCTCGTGGACAGGCTATCGAATCAAAGCGACGCGTCCGCTTGGTAGGCGGGGTAGTCGGTATAGCCGCGAGTCACGGCGCCGTTGACACCATAGAACGTCGCGCGATCACCCTCCGCCAACGGCCAGTCGTGGCGCATGCGTTCCACCAGGTCCGGGTTGGCGATGAAGGGACGACCGAAGGCGATCAGGTCCAGCTCGCCCTCGGCCAACGCGGTTTCGGCCGTGGTCCGATTGAAACCACCCGCCGCCATGAGGGTGCCGCGAAACGCTTTGCGGAACTGGCTGGCGAAGCCTTGCGGAATGGCTTCGGCGCCAATGGTCAGTTGGTCACTCAGGTGTACATAGGCCAGGTTGCGTGCGCTCAATGCGGCCGCGAGGCTGATCCAGGTTTCGGCCTCGTCCCCATAGGGCTGCATATCGAACAGGCGACCGAAAGGAGAAATCCGCACCGCAACTTTTTCCGCGCCGATCGTCGCCGCCAAGGCGTCCAGCGTGTCCAGCAGGAAGCGCTGACGGTTGGCGATTGACCCGCCGTAGCGATCATCCCGGGTATTGAGCGCGCCGTTGATGAACTGCTCGAACAGATAGCCGTTGGCGCCATGCAGTTCGATGCCATCGAACCCGGCGTCCATTGCCCGCCGTGCCGCACTGACGAAGTCGCCCGAGATGCGCTGGATCTCATCAATAGATAACGCACGCGGCGTGCTGGCCTGAACCGGCCCGGCCTTGCCGGGTTCGACCCAGGCGTAGGCATTGGAGCGTTCGGCGACGACCGCCACCGACGACACGGGGGCTGCCTGCCCTGGCTGGATGGAAACATGGGACATGCGCCCGACATGCCAGAGTTGGGCGAAGATGCGCCCGCACTTGGCATGCACCTCATCTGTCACACGACGCCAGGCCAGGGCCTGTTCGTCGCTGTACAGCCCCGGATTGAACAGGTAGCCGCAGCCTTCGCGAGAGATTGGAATGCCTTCGGAAATGATCAACCCCGCCGAAGCGCGTTGGCGGTAATACAGCACGGTGTGGTCGTCGGGGATGTCGTCCAGCGCTCTGGCGCGGGTCATGGGCGCCATCACGACGCGGTTGGTCAGCGGGGTGCCGGCCATATCAAAGGGGCTCAGTAACAGACTCATTTCAGTTCTCGATGCAGGGGGGGCAGGTAGGGTTTGAAACGCGCTCAGCTCGGCAACACCAGTCCGTCTGCCGGAGCGCCGCCGCCGACATTCGGTTGCGGCCAGACCACGTCGAGGCGGGTACGGCTGATCAGCCATTGGCCGTCCACGCGGCGGTACTCGTCTGCGTAGACACCGAGCAACAGCAGCGGGTTGACCGAGGCAGGGCGTGCGGTATCGAAATCGATCAGGTAGCAGCGGCCTTCGGCGCGGTCCTCGTCCAGCACGTCGATCCAGTGGTTGGAAACCGCATGCAGGAACGGATAAGCGCCGCGCTGGTGAATGTCATACGCGGCGAATGCCGCGGCCAACCCATCACGGATTGCCGCGCGGCCACGCCAGATGCCGCGGTCGACCTGACAGATTGCATCCTCGGTAAACAACCCGGCCATGGCATCCATGCGGTTCGTATCCAGATAATGGCAGTAGCGCAGGCGCAGATCGCGGATCGCTTCACGGGTGAGCAGACGCGTCAGTTCGGGTTCCATAAATGCCTCGGTGAGCAAGGTTTAATAAAGTGAGGCAAGTTTAATTAAGGCGTCTGGGTTTATTAATGTGCGAACATTCTCTTGAGTTGATCCCTTGAGGATGAAATCGACAGCCCTGCCGCTCGGAGAACCCATGATGGAAACCCTGCAACTCGATGGCATTCGCGAGTTCATCCTCGCGGCTCAACTGCAGAGTTTTACCGCAGCCGCTTTGCAACTGGGGGTCACCAGCTCGGCCGTCGGCAAGAGCGTTTCACGCCTGGAGAAACGCCTGGGCATCAAGCTGCTGCACCGCACCACACGCAAGTTGAGCCTGAGCAGCGAGGGCGAAATCTACCTCGCCACCTGCCTTCGGGTGATGGAGGACCTGCAGCAAACCGAGGGTTCCCTGACCACCGGACACGTGGAACCCAGAGGCCGTTTGCGCATCGACTTGCCAGCAGCATTCGGGCGCCGCCACATCGCCCCGGTGATCATCGATTTGGCGCGCAGGTACAGCCAACTCGACCTGGCCATGACCTTCGGCGAACGCACGGTCGATCTGGTCGCCGAGGGCATCGACCTGGCGGTGCGCATTGGTGAGCTCAACGACGACCCCGACCTGGTCGCCCGGCGCCTGGGGGATCAATACCTGGTCATTTGCGCCGCGCCCGACTACCTGCGCAGCCACCCACCGGTGCGGGACAAAGCCGATCTGCTGCAACACGACTGCATCATCGCCTGGCGCAAAGGCCTGCGGGCCTCGTGGCTGTTGCAAGGCCCCGACGGCCTGGAGCAGCAGGAAATCCGTGTCCGGCACGAGTTCGGCGACGGCGAAATGATGCTCAAAGCCACGCTCGAAGGACGTGGCCTATGCCAGTTGCCCACATGGCTGGTTCGCGATCACCTGGGCAGCGGTGAGTTGAAAACGGTGTTGGACGACTACGCCGGGGCGCGCATGCCGATACATGTCATCTGGCCGAAAACACGTTACATCCAACCGAAAGTCCGGAGGGTGATTGATGAGCTGTTGCGGATGAAGGAGTTGCAGGCGCCGTTGTTTGAGTCTTGGGGTGGGGGGGAGCAGAGTGGTTGAGGGGAAGGGTGGGTATGACGGCTGTTTTTTGCTGGAAGCGGTCGATTGTTGATGGCAGCAATCGGCCCAGAGTATGTAAAAACACGTCGCCAAAAATAAAGTGTGCGCGTCTACGTTAAATCTGAAATTGATCGGCACGTCAGAAGATGTGGATTTCGCGTAGAAGCGCGATTTTTAGTCCGGTTTTGAGTATCTGTCGCACTCAAAAACGTTTTTACACAGCCTCGGCCAGAAGGGGACAGTCGACCAATTAAGCCGAGACGGTTAGAGTTGCTGGCAGAAGGCCTGCTGACGGTAACTCCAGCCTAAGGATACGAGCAGCAGGTCTACAGCCATTTAAAGGACTGCTAATGAGCGTTGTGGATTCACGATACGATAGGTTGAGCCCGAGAATTGGGTTGCTCCAAGATGAAGTCGTACTTGCCCAAGCATGGAAGAAAACCCACACCTTTATAAGACGGCATAACTGGTATGCGGATGTGTTGGAGCTTGATGCTTCTGCTGTATGCCTTTCTGATAATTTAAGTCTTTGGTCAAAGTCGATCTCATCCGGGGAGTACCAGACTGCTCCTGCCTGGCTCGTGCCCGCACCGAAAAACGGCCTTTGGGGCTTTCGGGAGAACGAAGAAGGTGGCTGGGCACCTCGAAAGAGCGGAAACGGTGACGAGCCCGTACTGCGCCCGCTTGCTCACATCGGGATCAAGGAACAGACCATTGCGACCGCAGTTATGTTGTGCCTTGCGGACTGTATCGAGACGGCTCAAGGCGACACGTCGCAGGATGCGCTAGCGGCCTCGACAGCCAAAGTGTATAGCTACGGCAACCGGCTTTTTTGTTCATGGTCGAAAGACCATTCCGCTGCAACCTTCTCATGGGGTAATTCCAATACCTACAGTCGCTATTTTCAGGACTACCAACGTTTCGTGGAGAGGCCGATAGCTCTGGCTAAGCAGGCTGAAGCCGAAGGTGAAGAGAACGTTTTCATCGTGAGCTTGGACTTGAGCGCGTTTTTCGACAGCATCGACGTGGATCTACTCATAGAGCGAATGCGTGATGAATATGCGCGTTTCGTAGAGGCCACCGAAGAGGATTACCTTGACTCTGACGAAGCATTTTGGACGGCTACCAGCGCGGCTCTCAAGTTTGACTGGCGAGCTGAAGACCAACCGCTTGCGAACTTATTCCGAGACCAGTTGCTCCCATTAGGCCTTCCTCAAGGCTTGGTCGGAAGTGGTTTTTTTGCAAACGCATATCTTTTGAAATTTGATCGCGTGGTGGGCGCATTTATCGGCAGACGGCCTCAAAAGAGATCTTTCCGCATTCACGATTACTGCCGATACGTCGATGACATCCGATTGGTTGTATCAGTAGACAAGGATGAGGGAGATTTTGTCGATCCGACGCAATTAGGTAGTGAAATCAGCGACTGGGTGCAACGCCTGCTAAAGAGACATACCGCCCCAAAGGATAACCCTGATGCGTATTTGAAAATCAACGAGCGTAAAACTCAGCTTGAACCACTTATCGAAGTAGGTGGCGAATCCGGCACGGCTGTTCGAATGAAAACGTTTCAGAAGCAGCTAAGTGGCCCATTCGATGTGGAGTCACTGCGTCAGTTGGAGTCAGGTCTGAACGGCCTGCTTTCATTAGCTGAACTCAGCCTTGTTGAAGATGAATCTTCTCGACTGCTGACCCAAGGCCTTCAATTGGCTTCAGTTGCGAAGCTGAAGCTTGAAGTGCGTGACGATACGCTGACAAGGTTTTCAGCGTACAGACTCGTTCGCTCATTGAGAATGCGTCGGAGCATGACTGATCTATCAGAGTCTACCGACGGAAAAGACCCTAAGATTGATCTTATCCAAGACTATCAGGCCGTTGCCCGCCGGCTGGTGTCCGCATGGGCCGTCAACCCCTCCTTGGTTCAGGTGCTCAGATATGCACTAGACCTCTATCCGAGCACTGATCTCCTCGAACCTATAGAGCAGGCTCTGATGAGCAAAATTGATCAGGCGACGTCGACCGGTGAGTTTGGAAAACGTGTTGCTTGGTACGTACTCGCTGACCTTTTTAAAGCGGGTGCTACAGAAACTGGGAAGGAGGCAGAAAGCGACTCAACTTTGAGCGTTGCCGATGTTGGGAGCTACCGCGCTGCGCTTTCGATCTTGGCGAAGAAAATTATCGAGAGAAAAGATTCACCATGGTATGTACAACAGCAAGCCACGCTCTTGTTGGCTTCGCAGCGTCAAGCCGCGTCGTTGGAAAAAAGTGTCGAGGAATTGCGTTTCTATAGAGTGCTCAGCTCCTATGTGAGATTCCGACCTCTCAAAGATGAGGTATTGGCGCAAGAGCAACTCGTCGTTTCACTTGTAGGGCATCAGTTGCTTAACGACATACCTCACTACGAAAAATGGTTCATACGTTTTTGTGAGAATCGAGATAAGGTCGTGGTCGGCAGAGCGTGGCAGGCAATCGCAGAAACCTCTTCAGAATTGTTTATGTCTTTGCTGGAATCCCCCCGCAGTGGAATGTCTGATGCAATATCCAAAGTTCCGAGGTATCTAACCCGCTACTCAGCCGCGAGGTGGGATAAGGGCACCGATCCCCTTCCCGCACGCAAATGGCTGCCGCTGCTAACGGTGATCACTCATCCTTCCGAATTATTCGCCCAGGAAAACGCTCTTCTCGTGCTAGCCCGCGCCTTGGCGCGCAATAAGACGATTCGAACCTTTGATCCCGAAATTCTTACTCTTTTGAACGTTGAAGTGCGAAGCGACGACTGGGACAAATTAAACAATCCCAGCTTAGCGAATCTGGATGCCAGGGCGATCGAGCACATAAAAACCACGGGAGGGTACTATGACACGCCGTCTTGGTGTCGCCCTGAGGAAGCCTGGAAGTACGCCTTTGGTCGCCTACTTCGCGCTGCCGCCACGGGAGAGCCCGACTTCACGGTTCGTCATTGGCTGACGCGTGAAGATTCTAGTTGGTATTCCGGGATTCGCAGCACGTGGCATAAACGCCGGCTGGGCATGCTCCATACTGCTGAAGGTTTGCGTGGAACCACTGCTGCCATAACTCCATGGTTCTCAGAGCTTCTTCTTAATCTGCTTCGATGGCCTGGGATCGCTGAGCGAGACCAAGTTGAATCAGTGAACATTCGCACGCGTACCGACTTTTTGAAGACCATCGAAAAACGCATCGACGAGCAAGCCTTGATCTTCGGAGAGAGCAGTAATCTGCCCATTTACAGGTATCCTTTTGAGTGGCGTCTAAACGCGAAGCGTGGCTTGCGGGTGGTGATGGTCCAAGGACTGATGCCGATGCAGGCCCATTTTGATCGAGGACTAGAAGGACTTAATGACCCAGGGTACAGGGAACGGCACCGGAACCACACGGCAGCACTATTGCATTTAACGACCAAACACCTCGCTGCACGTGATTACGTTTTGGGACGCTCAGAAAAACCACATTTCGATTTGGTCGTGTTTCCTGAATTGAGCATCCATGTCGATGATCAGGACTTGATGCGCGCGTTCTCAGATGCCACGGGTGCGATGTTGTTCTATGGGCTACTTGGGGCAGCCGACCTTGGTGGGAACCCCATTAATGCGGCAAGGTGGCTAGTTCCCCAAATGAGAGCGCAAGGTCGCTCATGGGTTCAGGTAGATCAGGGGAAGTTCCACCTCACGCCGGGGGAGAAAACTCTGGGGATTAACTCATGGCGCCCTTACCAGGTGGTGATCGAACTTCACGATCCGTCGAACTCTACATCAAGTCCATACCGCTTAACTGGGTCGATATGCTTCGATGCAACTGACCTAGCCCTCGCGGCAGACCTCAGGGATGAAAGCCACATGTATGTGGTATCTGCAATGAACAAGGACGTGAAAACGTTTGACGGGATGGTCGCAGCCCTGCGTTATCACATGTATCAGCACATTCTGATCGCGAATATTGGTGAATATGGGGGCTCGACGGCTCAAGCCCCTTACGATCAAGAACACCGGCGCCTCATCTCCCATTCTCACGGTAGTGAGCAACTTGCGGTTTCAGTCTTCGATGTCCGCATGGAAGATTTTGGCCCAGAACTACAAGCAGCGGGTCCCGGGATCAAGAAACTCAAGGAGGTTACTGAAAGGATCGGCAAAACCCCACCTGCTGGTTTGAAGCGTAGGGCAACTACGTAACTGTCGATCGCGAGCAGTGCCTAGACAGACTCACAGGTCTGCTAGGTGCGCGGGTAGACCCACCCCAGTCCACCAAGAGCCATGGAAGGCTTACATCCTATCCACCGTTTCATCGCACCTACAACTTCTGAGTGGCGGAGGCGGTCAATCTACGAATATTCCCGAGCAGCCGCGTCAGACGACATTGGGTTCAATTTTGGTTTTTGCGAACGTCTATAAAGGGTTGTGGATTGCTGCCCTTGGCAACAGACAGCAATCGGCCCAGAGTGTGTAAAAACACGTCGCCAAAATTAAAGTGTGCGCGTCTACGTTAAATCTGAAATTGATCGGCACGTCGGCAGATGTGGATTTCGCGTAGAAGCGCGATTTTCAGTCCGGTTTTGAGTATCTGTCGCACTCAAAAACGTTTTTACACAGCCTCGGCCAAAAGCAGCCTTTGAGAAGGGCAGCTCACAGCAATACAGTCATCGAGTATCTACCATGCTGGGGCGACTCAGCCTGCCATTCCTTTTTTACCCGCCCACAGTGCCGCTCAGCGAACTGAAATATTCAACCGCTGGCAACAGGTACCACTTCTAGCTCACTACCAGCGGCGATGGGATTGCCCTCATCGTGACAGCAAGCCCAGATCATCATTGGAACGACAAGCAAAGCCTGGAGCCCGTACTGCATGATTATGCAGTCAAAAGCCTTTTTTAGATCTGCAGCGCTGACCAGGGCAAGCAGCACCTGAGGCTTTAGATTTCATAGGGCAGCGGTGCCAAATTCCTTTATCTTTCAAAGACCTTCAGCGATGATATCAGAATGCAATTACTGCAATGCAGGACGCCCCGCCTCTGCTCGCAGCACTGACCCCTATCATTCACGATGGAATCGAGAAATGGATATCAACACTCTAAAAGACTTGGCAAACTCTTCATTTCTTGCATGTAGCTATAGAGACTCTTATAAATACAGCTCCTCAATAATCGAAGCCGATCCCACAGCGTCAGAGGCTTGGCTTACCAAAGGCCTATCTGCTGCAGCAATGATGGTTGATGACGACACCATCAAAGTTGAAGAAGTCCTCTTCAGCTTAGATCAGGGCTTTAAGAATCACACGCCAAGCTTTGGCATTGAAAACACTCAGTCGCTTATAGAAAACTGCTACGCAGACATCATTAAAAGCCTGGAAGCTAGTCACAAAGAAAAAATCATCGATCACCATAAGGTGCCGATGCCTGCAGGCGGCTCAGCAGTGCTCCATCGTGTAGCTCAGAAAGGATTTGCACGGTTATCTGCGAAGGGTTTCATACCCAAGCGCATTGCAGCAATTAAGCTTTTGGAGAAATCGCTTTCATTGAATGAGAACGAAGCCTCCTTGAAGTCCATCATAGCTGCCGTAGACTCCTTTTACTCTCATTCATCAGAGTACATGGACTACTTAAAAGATGAGCCGGAAGCCTCATCCTACCTGTCGCAACTGAGAACCTCGCTAGTCTCAAAAGCAAATGCGGCTGGTTTTCAAGTTAACACAGCACCGCCTGCAAAATCAGGTTGCTTCATTGCAACAGCAGCAACAGGCAGCTATGACCATCCAAAGGTTCTGGTGCTGAGGTCGTTCAGGGATGAAATTCTTCAAAAGCACAAGCTCGGTCGGGCATTCATAGCCTATTACTACAGGGTCAGCCCTCCAATTGCTTCCAAGATTGAAAATAGCGAACTGAAAAAGAAGCTCGTTCTTAGAGCATTCATTACCCCTCTAACCTTCGTGGCCACCTGGATTATCAACACCACACAAACCAAAAAGCGATAAGATCAAAAACTTGATGTTGCTGGGGGCGCACCTCTCAGCAACGTCAAGCTTTGACATCAAATCAAGCAGCGACGAGTTCAATTGCCAGTCTGTCCGCGTTGTCCTCAATCGAAAAGTCATTGCACATGATGTCACGACGCATTAGCTCCCTAGGTGATGGCCATGGCTATGGCGTCCATTGGTGTACCATTTCGTCCCGGTACGCCGCTCGCTGTCGACTGCTTCTGGCCGATAGCTGCCTCTCCCAATAGAAAGAAATCGGCCCACAACTACCAGTCCGCACGATCATAAGCCCGCCATCAACCTCGTTAAGGAATGCTCATTCCTGAGGATAACCGTACGTGCATTCGTCCGAGGGCAAACGGCGCCTTCCTACCCAAGTTATCACCCCTCAAAGCACCCGCCGCCGACAATGCAAAACCGCCTCACTGATCATCCCATGCACCAACGCCGGCGAAACGCCCAAAATCCGCGCAATCTCATTCTGCTTCATCCCATGAATCCGGCACATTTCAAACGCATACCGCGTACGCTCCGGCAGATCCGACAGCGCGCCGCAAACCCTCTCCAGCACCTGCTGATCCGACACCAAGGCTTCCGGCGTTTCCGCTTGTGGGCCGGACACTTCGCTGCTGTCGTCGTCGTGGGCGATCAGGCGTTCTTCGAATTGGCGGCGGCGGTAGTGGTCGATCGACAGGTTGCGCACGATGCGGGTGAGGTAGGAGGCTTGGGAGCGGATTGGGCCGCTGGCGTCGGCTTCGCCCATTTTCAGGAAGGCTTCGTGGACGATGTCTTCGGCGTGGCTGCGGCAGCCGGTGATGCGCGCGGCGAGTGCAATCAGGCGTAGGCGCCGCTCGAAGAACACTTCCAGCAATTGGGAGCCGCTCCCCGCCGTACTGGGCTTTTGCATGGTGCACCTGGGTTGTTTTTATGAATCAGCCAGCGAGGGGTGGGAATTTATTCTTATTAAGAATTATTTGCAATCAGTCCTCCGGGCAGATCAGCCTAAATGCCATCATTCAACGCTTAAGGCGCTCACAGCCTGGTGTTGGAACTGGACTCAAACCGCCGGACATGGAGTAAGCTTGGCGAAATTTTCTGTCTACCCGCCAAGATGACCCATCCTTCCAGCCCGCAGAAATCCACTGATGAAATCGCCGCCGACTGGTGTGTGCGCCTGCATTTTGGCGAGAGCACGGCGGCCGATCGTGCCGAGTTTCGGCGTTGGCATGACGCGGATCCGTCCCATGCGGCGGAGTACGCGAACATGTGCCGGATCTGGCAGGTCAGCGAGCAACTGCCCGCCACATTCGAGGTCGAACGCTCGGAGCGCTCGCGTTGGCGCCGGCCTTTGCCGTTGCTGGCGCGCGCGGCGGTGCTGGTGGCTGCAGTGGGTGCCATTTGGGGGGCTGGGTGGTCGGCGGGCGTGCTGCCAGGCAGTGTTCGCTACTACATGGCGCAGGAAGTCCGGCGCTCGGTGCAGTTGCCGGATCACAGCCAGGTGCAACTCAATCAGCGCACGGGTCTGGTCTATCTCGGTTTTCGCGATCAGCGCCAGGTACTGCTGCGCGATGGCGAGGCGTTTTTCGATGTGCAGCGCGACTTTGATAAGCCGTTTGTGATTCGCGCCGATAACGCCGATGTCAGGGTTACCGGGACTCACTTCAACGTCTGGACCGGGCCGGAGCAAACCACGGTGACCGTCACCGAAGGTTCGGTACTGGCTTCGCGCAGTGAAGGCAGCAGCGACAATAATCAGGGGGCCGTGCTCACCGCCGGCATGCAAGCGGCGTTCAGCCCGGAGCAAATGGTCCAGCTAGCGCGCATTGATCCGTCCCGGGCCGCGGCCTGGCGCGAGGGCAAGCTGATGCTCGATGACGTCAGCGTGCGCGACGCACTGCCGCTGATCAATCGCTACCTCGACGTGCCGTTGCAGCTGGCGACCAGCGATGTCGGCGACCTGCGCTTCGGCGGCACCTATGACACCGCCGAGCTGGCGCAATTAGTCAGCGCGCTGCCGAAAATCCTCCCGGTCAACGTGCGCCACACGGATCAAGCGACGCTGCTGTTGCGCCGCTGAAACCGGTCCTGTGAATTTCTTTTCAGTGATTTGCTGAACAAATCACCCGCTCATTCGTCGATCCGGCATGCCCTTAAATCACGCCACCGGAAGCACTATGAGCGCCTATCCACTGAATCGACCCGCCCTGCGTCTGCGCACCTGCATCGCCGCCATCCTCGGCCTGACACTGCTGACCGCCGTGCCGGCAATCGCCGCCCCGGTCCAGGTCAACATCCCTTCGCAGGCACTGTCGTCGGCGCTTGCCGATCTGGCCCGGCAGGCCAATCTGCAGATCATCTACAGCCAGGACACAGTGTCTGGCATTCGCAGTCGTGACGTCGCCGGCGCGATGGAGCCGGAGGCGGCGCTGCGGCAGTTGCTGGGCGGGGCGAAGATTGTCTATCAGATCGATGGCAATCACGTGACCTTGCAGGGCAGCAGTGAGGGTTCAGTGATGGCCTTGCCGGCAACCAGCGTCGTTGGCCAGGCCTACAGCTCCGTGGACCCCAACGACGGCTATGTCGCCACCCGCGCGTCGGCGGGCACCAAGACCGACACACCGCTGGTTGAAACGCCGTATTCGGTGTCGGTGGTCACCCGCGAGCAGATTGAAGCCCAGCAGCCGAAGACCGTCGCCCAGGCGCTGCGCTATACGCCGGGGGTCAATGCCGAAATTGCCGGCCCGCAGTTCGTCACCGATCAGTTGACCATTCGGGGCTTTCAGCAGGGCACCGGGCGCATGTTGCGTGACGGTACGCGCACTTTCCTGCCCGATTTTCTCGGCTGGGACGCCCCCGAGCCTTACGGCCTGGAACGCATCGAGGTGCTGCGGGGTGCCAGTTCGGTGCTCTACGGCGCCTCCGACCCGGGCGGACAGATCAACCTGGTGACCAAGCGGCCGACGCTCGAGCCGCTGCATGAAGTGCAGTTGCAGATGGGCAACCAGAACTACCAGCAGGGCGCCTTTGACCTGGGCGATGCGCTGGACGAGGAGGGCATCTGGAGTTACCGGCTGACGGGGCTGTTCCGCGAGGGTGATGCGCAGACCGAGCACATCACCAACCGTCGTCAGTACATCGCCCCCGCCATCAGCTACCGGCCCAGCGACAACACCGAGCTGACCTTCCTCGGCGAGTACCAGAAACAGACCGGCAACTTCGCCAACCCGTTGCCGGCCCAGGGCACGGTGTTTCGCGATCCCCGTGGACGCCTGGACCGTGACACCTACGTCGGCGACACCGCCTATGACTTCATGACCAACGAAAAGACCTCGTTGGGCTACGTCTTCGAGCACCACTTCGACGAAGTCTGGACTGCGCGGCAGAACCTGCGTTACAGCGACTACCGTCAAGCCAGTTCCGAAATCGCCATCTTCGGACCGGTGGGCGACCAGTACTCACGCTACAACGATCAACGCCAGGGCGACGGGCATCTGTTCACCATGGACAACCAGATTCAGGCCAACTTCGCCACGGGCCCGCTGGAACACACGCTGTTGACCGGCGTCGACTACAACAACGGCACGTTTGATCAGGACCAAGCGCTGAACTTCATCCTCGAAAGCTTTGACGCGTTCAACCCGGTCAACGGCCAGCCACTGACGTTCGTGCCGTTCAGTGCCAGCAGCTATGAACAGAAAATGTCGCAGACCGGTGTCTACCTGCAGGACCAATTGAAGGTCGACCAGTGGGTGTTCCTCCTCGGCGGTCGTTACGATTGGGCCAGCAACCAGAAGGACGATCGCGCGCCGCAAACCCAGAAGGATGAGAAGTTCAGCGGTCGCGCCGGCATTGTCTACCTCTTCGAGAATGGCCTGGCACCCTATGCCAGCTACAGCGAATCGTTCCTGCCGGTGATGGGGGTGACCGCAAACAACTCGGAGCTGGATCCGGAAATCGGCAAGCAATACGAAGTCGGCCTCAAGTACGAGCCGCCGGGCAGCAACAGCCTCTACACCATTGCCTGGTTCGACCTCACCAAAGAGAACGCCACGGAGAGCGTCAACGGCTTCTCCCGCCAGGAAGGTGAAGTGCGTTCCCAGGGTATCGAGTTGGAGGCCAAGACTGAAATCACCGAGGGTTTCAACCTGATCGGCAGCTACACCTGGAACGATGTCGAAGTCACCCAATCGGACGTCGGCAACAAGGGCAATACGCCGTTCCGGGTACCCGAGCACATGGCGTCGCTGTGGGGCGACTACATCGTCCAGAGTGGCGCATTGGCCGGCTTGCGCCTGGGGGCGGGGACCCGTTACGTGGGCAGCACCTTCGGTGATTCGGCCAACAGTTTCAAAGTCGACAGCTACACCGTGGTCGACGCACTGGTCGGCTACCAGTTGGGTAAGCTCGATGCCTCACTGGACGGCATGGAAGTTTCGTTGAATGCCACTAACCTGTTCGACGAAGAGTATGTGGCCGGTTGCTTCAGCAATGTTGGCTGCCAATACGGACAGCAGCGCACGGTCTACGGTACCGTGAGTTACAACTGGTAAGCCGAGTACGAACATGACCGCCCGAGCCTTGCGCACCTGGTATCTGGTCCATAAATGGACCAGCCTGATTGCCACCGTCTTTTTGTTGTTGCTGTGCCTGACGGGGTTACCGCTGATCTTTCAGGAAGAGATCGAGCATTACTTCGAACCGCACCCGCCGTTGCCTGCGCTGACGGCGCAAACGCCGAAAATCGACTACGACCAGGTGATCGCCGGTGCCTTGGCCGCGCGGCCGGGTGAGGTCGTGCGCTTTGTCGGTTTCGATCCGCACGACCCGATTGGAGTGGTGATCACGGCCACGAGCCTGGTGCCGCCGCCGATTGACGGGCACTTTCAGTCGTTCGATATGCGCACCGGCGAGCTGTTCCCGGCGGAGCCGCCCGACAAGGGTTTCATGAACCTGATGTTGCGCCTGCATACCGATCTGTTCCTCGGTCTGCCGGGCTATCTGTTTCTCGGCTTCATGGGCCTGCTGCTGGTGGCGTCGCTGGTGTCCGGGGTGGTGGTGTACACGCCGTTCATGCGCAAGCTGGACTTCGCCACTGTGCGCAGCGGACGCAGTCAACGACTGAAATGGCTGGACCTGCACAACGTGCTCGGCATCGTCACCCTGGCCTGGGTATCGGTGGTGGGCATCACCGGCGTGATCAATACCCTGTCGCTGCCCATCCAGGGTATGTGGCAGAGCGGCCAGTTGGCGGAGATGACCGCGCCCTACAAGGACGCACCGCCGCTGCAAAGCCTCGGCTCGTTGCATAAGACGCTGGAAACCGCTCGCAAGGCGGCGCCGGACATGGAGCCGAGTTTCGTCGCCTTTCCCGGGACCCAATTCAGCAGCCAGCACCACTACGCGGTGTTCATGCGCGGTACCACGCCACTCACGGCGCGCCTGCTCAAGCCGGCCCTGGTGGACGCCCGGACCAGTGAGTTGACGGACATGCGCGAGATGCCCCTGTACGTGAAAACCCTGCTGATCTCCCAACCCCTGCACTTTGGCGACTACGGCGGCCTGCCGTTGAAAATCATCTGGGCCCTGCTCGACCTGGTGACCATTGTCGTCCTCGGCAGCGGCCTGTACCTCTGGCTCGGGCGGCGCAAGGTGCCGCTGGAAAAACGCCTTGCCGAACTGAACGCCAGCGGACTGTCAACGGAGGGCAGGGCATGAGGCGCGGGCTCTGGATGATCTTTCGCTGGCCGTTGGCGCTGGCGCTGCTGAGCCTGTTCGGTCTGCTGTCGGCGCTGATTGGCGATGAGGTCTATGACCTGCTGTCGTGGCTGACCCTGGGGGTGCCACTGCTGCTGGTCGGGGTGGTGTGGATTCGCCTGCGCCGGGTAACCCGGTTGAGAGACCGAATGCAACGGCCTGATCAGCGCCGATTGGCAACTACCACCGCACCCAACCGAGATACCTCCATGGAGGAATAGTCCCCGCCAGCGTTCCGGTTCAGGCTTGCGCCATCCTCATCTACGGGAAGGCTTGAACATGTCCCATCTGGCGCAACGCACCTTCGAACCCTTGAACATTGCCGTGCTCACCATCAGCGATACCCGCACCTTCGACACCGACACCTCGGGGCAGACCCTGGCGGATTTGCTGCAAACCGCCGGGCATCAGTTGATCGACCGCGGGCTGGTCAAGGATGACATTTATCAGATCCGCGCCATCGTTTCGCGCTGGATCGCCGACCCCCAGGTGCAGGTGGTGCTGATGACCGGCGGGACCGGCTTCACCGCGCGGGACAACACGCCGCAGGCGGTGCTGCCGTTGCTGGACAAGCATGTCGAAGGCTTCGGTGAGCTGTTCCGCCAGGTGTCGCTGGAAGAGATCGGCATGTCCAGCCTGCAGTCGCGGGCGCTGGCCGGGATGAGCAACGGCGTGCTGGTGTGCTGCGTGCCCGGGTCGCCAGGCGCCTGCCGTACCGCGTGGAACAAGATCCTCCTCGGTCAACTCGACAGCCGCACCGGCCCGTGCAATTTCGCCCCGCATTTGAAGCCCCAGGCGCAGCGAGAGATTGCAGCGTGCGAGTCGCGCTCATGAGCGCCGGGGTGTGTGACCTTGGCCACCTGATGCCGGTGGATGACGCCATCGCTCATCTGCTCGACCAGGTGCCGCCACCGCCGGCGGCGCAGATGATTGCCTTGGAACAGGCCATGGGCCGGGTGCTGGCGGCGGACATTCACTCGCCGTTGAACCTGCCGGGCTGGGACAACAGCGCCATGGACGGTTATGCCCTGAGGGCTGCCGACCTGCCTGCAGACGGCGGATACCTGCCGGTAGGCGGGCGAATTGCCGCAGGCGATCAGGCGGCTATACCGTTGCCGGCAGGGCAGGCGGTGCAGATTTTTACCGGTGCGCCGTTGCCGCCGGGGGCCGACACGGTGGTCGCGCAGGAGCGTTGCAAGGTCGAGGGCGAGCGGGTGTGGTTTCCTCCCGTCACCTTGGGCGATCACGTGCGCAAGGAGGGCGAAGAGCTTCGGCGCGGTGATCTGCTGTTCAGCGCGGGCAAGCGTCTGCGTGCTCAGGAAATCGGTTTGCTGGCCGGTGCCGGCGTGGCCCGGGTCGAGGTCTATCGGCCGCTGCGGGTGTGCCTGCTGAGCAGCGGCAATGAGCTGCGTGAGCCGGGCGAAGCCTTGGCGCCGGGGCAGATCTACAACAGCAATCGTTACTGCCTCGCCGCGTTGTTGAAGGGCTGGGGCGTTGAGGTGCATGACTACGGGGTGATGGTCGACGAGCTGGCGGCCAGCCGCCACGCCCTGAGCCTGGCGTCTTCGGAATGCGACCTGCTGCTGAGTTCCGGTGGCGTGTCGGTGGGCGAGGAAGACCACCTCAAGCAGGCGATCAAGGAACTGGGCAGCGTGGATTTCTGGCGCCTGGCGATCCAGCCCGGCAAGCCGTTGGCCTTTGGCGAAGTGGGTGGCAAGCCGTGGATTGGCATGCCGGGCAATCCGTCGGCGGCGCTGATCACCGCGCTGGTGGTGGTGCGACCGTTCCTGCTGCGCGCCCAAGGCATGACCGACGTGCTGCCAACGCCTGTGGCCGTGCCGGCCGGATTCGACTGGCTGCAGCCGAACAAGCGCCGCCAGTACCTGCGCGCCCGACTGACCGCTGACGCCGGTGGCGCGTTGCAGGTGGAACTGCACCCGCAGCAAAGCTCGGCGATGTTGACTGCTGCGTGCTGGGCTGACGGGTTGGCGGTGATTGAACGCGAGCAGGTGGTGCACAAGCATGACCAAGTGCTGTTCCTGCCGTTTGCCGGGCTGATGCAGTGACGGCAATTGATTGCGGTCAAGGCCGTTACTTTCGGGCTGCATAAACTGGCCTTTGAATTCCTCTGTAGGAGCGAGCCTGCTCGCGATGGGGCCCGTAAGACATGCATCGCCTGTAAGGTCGCCATCGCGAGCAGGCTCGCTCCTACAGGTGATCTGCGTCTTCGTTTTACATGAGGATCACCCATGCAACTGGTCTGCCCCGCAGGGAATCTGCCTGCGCTGAAAGCGGCGGTGCGCCAAGGCGCGGATGCCGTGTATGTCGGCTTTCGCGATGACACCAACGCCCGGCATTTCGCCGGCCTGAACATGGACGACAAGCAGTTCGACGCCGCCGTCGCCCACATCCGCCAGCACCAACGCAAACTCTATGTCGCGGTCAACACCTACCCGCAGCCCAAGGGCTGGGAGCGTTGGCAGCGGGCAGTGGATCGTGCTGCGGATTTCGGCGTCGACGCGCTGATCGCCGCCGACCCCGGGGTGCTCAATTACGCCAGCCAGCGCCATCCACAACTGGCCCTGCACTTGTCGGTCCAGGGTTCGGCGACTCAGGCGGCGGCACTGGAATTCTATGCCCAGCGCTATGGCATCCGTCGCGCCGTGCTGCCGCGCGTGCTGTCGCTGGCCCAGGTGCGCCAGGTCGCGGCGAGCAGTTCGGTGCCGATCGAAGTCTTCGGTTTCGGCAGCCTGTGCATCATGGCCGAAGGGCGCTGCCACCTGTCTTCCTATATCACCGGCGAGTCGCCGAACCTGTGTGGCGTCTGCTCGCCGGCCAAGGCCGTGCGCTGGAGCGAGGACGCCGAGGGTTTGAGTGCACGCCTCAGCGAAGTGCTGATCGACCGTTACGGCGCCGATGAGCCGGCCGGCTATCCGACCCTGTGCAAGGGCCGTTTCCTGGTCAATGGCAAACGTTTCCACGCGCTGGAAGAACCCACCAGCCTCGACACCCTGGACCTGCTCCCGGAGCTCACCGCCATCGGTGTCGAAGCCGTGAAAATCGAGGGTCGGCAACGCAGCCCGGCCTATGTCGAGCAGGTCACCCGGGTCTGGCGCGCGGCACTCGATGCGCACCGCAGTGCGCCGGGCGGGTTCCGGGTCAAGGACGAATGGCGCCAGGTGTTGGCCGGTTTGTCCGAAGGCAACCAGACCACCCTGGGTGCTTATCATCGATCGTGGCAGTGAGGGAGGGAGCATGAAGTTAAGCCTTGGACCGGTCCTGTTCTACTGGGACAAAGAGCAGCTCAGCAGCTTTTACGCCGAGATGTCGGCGCTGCCCCTGGACGTGATTTACCTGGGGGAAACCGTGTGTTCGAAACGCCGGGCGTTTTCCCTCGATCAATGGCTGGGCCTGGGTCGTGAGTTGCAGGAGTGCAGCCAGGCGCAGTTGGTGATTTCCAGCCTCACGCTGATCGAAGCCGCGTCCGAACTGTCGAGCCTGCGCCGTCTGTGTGACAACGGCCAGTTGCTGGTGGAAGCCAACGACCTGGGCGCGGTGCAGTTCCTCGCCGAGCGCAAGCTGCCGTTCGTTGGCGGGCCGGCGCTGAATCTGTACAACGGCCATTCGCTGGCGCAATTGCTCGATAGCGGTATGGTCCGCTGGGTGCCGCCGGTGGAGTGTTCGGCGGCGCTGATCCGCGATGTGATCCAGCAGGTCGGTGCACTCGGGCACGCGCTGCCGGAGGTGGAAATCTTCGCCTACGGGCATTTGCCGCTGGCTTATTCCGCGCGCTGCTTTACCGCGCGGGCGGAAAACCGGCCCAAGGATGACTGCCAGTTCTGCTGCATCAACTACCCCGATGGGTTAGCTCTGACTAGCCAGGAAGGCCAGGCGTTGTTCACCCTCAATGGCATCCAGACCATGTCCGCCGAGGTGACCAATCTGCTTGCCGATTACGCCGGATTGCAGGCCTGTGGTGCCGATCTGGTGCGCCTGAGCCCGCGTGCCGAGGGCATGGCGCAGGTGGTCGAAGCCTGGCAGCAGGTGCGCGAGGGCGCGACGCCGCCGTTGTTTGTCGAAGGCTGCAACGGCTACTGGCATGGCCAGGCCGGCATGTTGCGGGTCGAGGAGGTGGGCCTGTGCTGAAGCGTAAACAATGGCTGTTGAAAGGCGCCGACCGGGTGCTGCCACTGGTGCGTCGTGTGCCGTTCGTGGTGCAGCGCCTGGCGTTGCAACAGACCCTCAATCGCTGCCTCGCCGAGCCCTTGCGCGACGGCGAATTCGAGGTGCTGCGCGGCCGCTGGTTGTGCCTGCGGATCAACGACCTCGGCCTGTCCTGGTACATCACCCGCAGCCGCGACGGCTTGCAGATCGCCCGCGAGGCTCCGGCCGACGTGACCATCAGCGGCAACTGGCGCGAGTTCCTGTTGCTCGCCAGCCGTCAGGAAGACCCCGACACCCTGTTCTTCCGGCGCCGGCTGGTGATCGAGGGTGATACTGAGTTGGGGCTTACCCTGAAAAATCTGATCGACAGCCTTGATCCGGACGTATTGCCGGTATGGCTGTGGCGCAATCTGGAGCGAGCAGGGAAGGGCTTGGCGGCGAGCTGAACCAGATCTACCTGGCAAACATCATCATCGCGAGCAGCGGTACGCCGCCCGGGCTGCTCCTACAGGTTTTGTGAACTGCGCCCCAGAGGTAGGACACCCATCCAATATCCGGGGGTGGGGTGCCCTCGGTATTGCTGCCCGCATTGTCCAGCCCCTGCGCCACCCGCTAGACTCACGGGATAAAACCAAAATATCGACGTGACCCTGCCTGATGAAAATCCACCCCTTACCGCCACTCAACAGTCTGGTCGCCTTCGAAGCCGCCGCGCGGCATTTGAGTTTTACCCTGGCCGCGCACGAATTGAACGTGACTCAGGGCGCTATCAGTCGCCAGGTGCGGCTGCTCGAAGACTACCTGGGCAAGGTGTTGTTCGAACGCACCACCCGCACCATCCACCTGACCCCGGCGGCCACTGCCTACTACGAAATCGTCCGCGCCGCGCTGCTGCAAGTGGCCCAGGCCACCGGGGAAATTCGCCATTGGCAGGGCGCCGAACAGGTCACGGTGGCCACCAGCACGGCGATGGCCTCGTTGTGGTTGCTGCCGAAAGTCTCCGAGTTTCAGCGGGAGAATGAAGAGATCGATCTGCGGATCATTGCCCATGACCACGTCAAGGATTTCTCCCGCCTCGATTGCGACCTGGCGTTGTATTACTGCAGTACGCCACCCAGGGATATGCAGGTCACGCCGCTGTTTTCCGAGGAGGTGTTCCCGGTCTGCAGCCCACAATACCTGCAAAAACACCCCGCGTTGAACAAGCCCGAAGACCTCGCGGCCTGCACCTGGCTGGTGCTCGACGACCCGCAGCGTGACTGGCTGGGCTGGTCCGAATGGTTCAACAGCCAGGGGCTGAAAAATGTCGACCCCAAGCGCCGGATCAATATCAACAGTTACTCGATGGTGATCCAGTCGGCCATGGGTGGGCAGGGCGTGGCGCTGGCCTGGTCGAGACTGGTCGACGATCACCTGCGCAGTGGTGCCCTGGTACGTCCGCTCGACGCCGTGTTGCGCACTGACGCGCAGTTCTGCCTGCTGGAGCCGCTGTCCCGTGGCGGCATGCGCCAAAGCGTCAAGCGTTTTCGCAGCTGGTTGCTGAACCAACTGCCGGTTGCTTCCGGTACCCCATAAGTCAAGCGACCTCCCCCTGTACAAGCCCATTCCCACAGGGGGGGGCACACCGCGTCCATATTCATGATCAAAAGTCATGAATCCCGCCCGAAATATCGTTTGTCGACCCTGCTCCGGTTTTTCCAGAATTGCCGCCAACGGACTGGGCCAACGCGCCCTGCCGATCTTTCCGAACCGTGCCCAGCAGGGGAAAACAATAATGACCACCCTCCAACAAATTCCAGTGCAGAACCTCGAAACCGTGCTCAACCCGATCCATGAAGCGACCGGCCTGAGCAACGAGTTCTACACCGATCAACGTTACTTCGAACTCGAGCGCGATCAGGTCCTGGGTAAGACCTGGGCCTGCGTCGGTTTCGCCAGCGACCTGGCCAAGGCCGGCTCGGTCAAGCCCATCGACTTCATGGGCCTGCCGCTGCTGCTGATGCGCAACCGTGAAAACCTGGTGCAGGTGTTCCATAACGTTTGCAGCCACCGTGGCATGAAACTGGTGGAGGAGGCCGGCGAGGTGCAAGGGGTGATTCGCTGCCCTTACCACTCCTGGACCTACGATCTGAATGGCGGCCTGCGTGGCACGCCGCACGTCGGCGGCATCGACAAGCACAAGGACGAACGCTTCGCCTGTGAAAAACACGGCCTGAAGGCGATCCGCAGCGCGATCTGGATGGACATGGTGTTCATCAACCTGTCCGGCGAAGCCCAGCCGCTGGAAGAGATGCTTGCACCCCTGACCGCACGCTGGAGCCAGTTCCTCGGCGAAGACGGCATGAGCCTGCTGAGCCGTCGTCCAGGCCATGACGCCACGGTGCTGGACATCAACTGCAACTGGAAGCTGGCGGTGGAGAACTACTGCGAGGCCTACCACCTGCCGTGGGTCCACCCGAGCCTGAACTCCTACTCGCGCCTGGAAGACCACTACAACATCATCGTCGGCGAACACTTCTCGGGTCAGGGCAGCTACGCCTACAACCTGTCCGACGTCGCTGGGACGCACTTGCCGAAATTCCCGGCCTGGCCGCTGGACCGCCTGCGCAACGCCGAATACGTGGCGTTTTTCCCTAACGTGCTGCTCGGCATCCAGGCCGACCACGCCTTCGCCATGCAGCTTGAGCCGGTATCGCCGGGCCGCACCATCGAGCACCTGCGCCTGTTCTATGTCGGCGACGAAGCCGCCAGCAGCGAAGAGTTCAGCGCCTGCCGCGAAGCGATCCTGGAATCCTGGAAAGTGGTATTCGCCGAAGACATCAGCTCGGTCGAAGGCATGCAGAAAGGCCGTTATTCCCCTGGCTACAAGGGCGGCGCGTTCTCCCCGGAAATGGACATCCCGACGCACTTCTTCCACCAGTGGGCCGCGCGCCAACTGCTGGCTACCACCGAGTCGGTCTGAGGAGCGTTGCCATGTATCCGATAGCCTCCCACTGGCTCAACTACATCGACGGGCAATGGGTCGACAGCACCCAGCGCCTGACGGTCAACAATCCCGGCACCGGCGAGCCATTGGCGAGCATCGCCCAGGCTAGCGTGGCCGATGCCGAACGCGCATTGCAGGCGGCCCGACGCTGCGCCGACAGCGGCGAGTTGACCCGTGCCCGTCCCGCACAGCGGGTCACCTGGCTGCTGCGCATCGCCGAAGAAATTCGCGCGGTGGCGGATGAGGGCGCCTGGGTGTTGTGCCAGGAAAACGGCAAGCGCCTGGTCGACGCCAGAGACGAGTTCACCGAAGCGGCGCGCTACTTCGAGTACTACGCCGGCATGGCGGACAAGATCGAGGGCACCTCGATCCCGCTGGGCAACGGCTACATGGACTTCACCCTGTACGACCCGATGGGCGTTTCGGCGCAGATCGTGCCGTGGAACTTCCCGGTGTCGATCTGTGCCCGGTCCCTGGCGCCAGCGCTGGCGGCCGGTAACGCGGTGGTGATCAAGTCACCGGAACTGTCGCCACTGGGCATGTGCGTATTGATCCGCGCCATTGCCAAGGCCGGTCTGCCAGACGGTGCGGTGAACCTGATTTGTGGTCGTGGCCGCGAAGTCGGCTCGCACCTGGTCCGTCATCGCGGCGTCGACCAGATTGTCTTCACCGGCTCGGTGCCCACCGGCCAGACAATCCTGCGCGATGCCGCCGAGCATGCGATTCCCAGCGTGATGGAGCTGGGTGGCAAGTCGGCGGCGATCGCCTTCGCCGATGCCAATCTGGAGCAACTGCTGGCCAGCGTGCAGTCGGGGATTTTCTTCAATGCCGGCCAGGTCTGTTCGGCGATGTCGCGGCTGCTGGTGCAGCGCGAAATCTATGAGCAGGTGGTCGAGGCCGTGGTGGCCATGGCCGAAGGCCTCAGCGTGGGTCTGGGCCAGGACAACGCCGACCTGACGCCGGTGGTCAGCGCCGGGCAGCTGGCGGGCATCGAAGCCTTGTGCCGCCGGGCCATCGAAGAGGGCGCGGTAGCCGTCACCGGGGGCGAAGCCTTTGCCGACCGCGCCGGACATTTCATGCGCCCGACGGTGTTCCGCGACGTCACGCCCGATATGTGCATTGCCCAGGAGGAAGTGTTCGGCCCGGTGTTGGCGATCATGCCCTTCGACACTGAAGAACAGGCGATTGCCATCGCCAACGGCACCGATTTCGGCCTGGTGGCCGGGGTCTTCACCCAGGACATCAGCCGCGCCATGCGCTGCACCCGCCGCCTGAAATCCGGCCAGGTATTCGTCAACGAGTGGTACGCCGGCGGTATCGAAACGCCATTCGGCGGGGTCGGCTTGTCGGGCTTTGGTCGCGAGAAGGGCCAGGAAGCGTTGTACAGCTACGTGCGCACGAAAAACGTGGCGATTCGGATCGCCGGGGAGTGAGCAGCATGTTCAAGACTTGGCTGTGCATCGTTTGCGGTCTGATTTACGACGAGGCGCTGGGCTGGCCCGAGGATGGGATCCTCGCTGGTACGCGCTGGGAAGACGTGCCCGAAGACTGGATCTGCCCGGAGTGTCACGTCGGCAAGGCCGACTTCGAGATGCTCGATATCAGTGAATACACCCAGGCCGTGACGGCACCGATCAGCGTGCCGCCGGCAGTGCTCGCGGTGCCCGTGGTGGCACCGGTTAGCGTTGCTGCGCCACGCCAGCCGATCGTGATCATCGGCAGTGGTTACGCCGGTTACGGCTTGGCCCAGGCGTTGCGCAAGGCCGACCCTAAGGTCGAGATCCGCGTGCTGACCCAGGAATCCGGTCATCTGTATTCCAAGCCGGCGCTGTCGATCGGCTTGTCCCAGGGCAAAAGTGCCGAAGCGCTGTCCGGCGAGTCGCCCCTGGCGATTGAGCAGCGCCTGAACATCCGCGTCTATGCGCACTGCACCGTGCAATCCATTGACAGCTCGGCGCGGGTATTGCGCACCAGTTTCGGCGACATGGCGTACGGGCAACTGGTGATCGCCAGCGGCGCGCAACCGATCCGTCTGCCGATCGAGGGTGACGGGGCGATGGTCAGCGTCAACAACCTGCAGGATTACCACGGCTTCCGCCAGCGCCTGAGCGGCATGCGGCGCGTGGCGATCCTCGGTGATGGCCTGATCGGCTGCGAGTTTGCCAATGACCTGGCGCACAACGGTTTCGAGGTCGACGTGATCGGCCTCGGCCGCTGGCCCATGGAGCGGCTGTTGCCCGCCGAAGCAGGGCAGCTATTGCAAGCGGCGCTGTGCGATCTGGGGGTCAAGTGGTACCTGCAAAACACCGTCGAGGCCATCGAGTCGAGCGGGCCGGGCTACCGGCTGAAACTCGCCGGTGGCCAGACCCTCGAGGCTGACCTGGTGTTGTCGGCGGTCGGCCTGCGCCCGGACCTGAGTCTGGCACAGAGCGCCGGCCTGGCAGTGGGGCGCGGCATTCAAGTCAACCCGCAGTTGCAGACCTCGGTACCGGGCATTTATGCGCTGGGCGATTGCATCGAGATCGACGGCCAGTTGCTGCCGTATCTGGCGCCGATCAACCAGGGTATCCAGGCACTCAGCAAGACCCTGCTCGGACAACCGACCGCCGTCGCTTACCCGCTGATGCCAGTCACCGTGAAAACTCCGGCCGCACCCCTGTGTCTGCTGGCTCCGACGGGAGCCGGGGAGTGGCGTTGCACGCCAACCCCGGACGGCTTGAGCGGCGGTTTTTACGACGCCGAAGGCCGACTCAACGGCTTTGTGCTGTTGGGTCGCCAGGCACAAACACAGCGCAGCGCATTGCTGCAGTCCTGTCAGAACTCTCAGCAGGCGGTCGCCTGAGGCGGTACACATGAACACTTCAATCAAGCTGCCTTACGACGATAACAGTTGCGGCTGGTACGCCGCGCTGCCTGAACAGCCGGCGGTCAAGCGCCTGGCTGGCGAGCAACGGGCGGATTACGCGGTGATCGGTGCGGGCTTCGCCGGTCTGGCGGCGGCCAGGCGCCTGGCCGAACATCATCCGCAGGCGCGGATTATCCTGGTGGACGCCCAGCGCGTCGCCCATGGCGCTTCCGGGCGCAACTCGGGTTTCGTCATCGACCTGCCGCACAAATTTGCCCTGGAACATCCGGACCCGGCGCACAAGCAACGCCTGCTGTCGCTCAACCGCGCGGCCATTGCCCAGTTGCAAGGGCTGGTGCAGAGCCGGGGCATCGAGTGCCAGTGGTCCCATGCCGGCAAGTATCAGGGTGCCGTCGGCGCGCGTGGGCTGGCCTATCTGGATCACTTCGAGCGCTTGATGAGCGAGCTCGGCGAGCCGTTCCGCCGGGCTGATTCTGCCGAACTGGCCAAGGTCCTTGGCACGCAACATTACAGCGGTGCGATCTACACCCCGGGTTGCTACCTGATGCAGCCGGCGGCGTTGGTCACTGGCCTGGCGCGCACCCTGCCGGATAACGTCGAGCTGCTGGAGGAATCACCGATCCAGCGCCTGGAACGTGACGGTCGCGGCGGCTGGATCCTGCAGGGCAGCAACGGGCTGATCCGCACCCCGCAACTGCTGCTGGGCACCAGCATCTTCACCCAGGAGTTCGGTTACCTGCGCAACCGCCTGTTGCCGGTGATGACCTTCGCCAGCTGGACCCGTCCGCTGACCGATGCCGAACTGGCCACCTATGGCGGCCAGCTGGATTGGGGCCTGACCCCGGCGGACCATGCCGGGACCACGGTGCGCATGACCCAGGACCGCCGGCTGATCATCCGCAACACCTACAAGCACGTGCCCAAGTATGGGCGCAGCACCAGCGACGGCATGCGCTTGAAGATTCGCGAGTCCCACCGCAAGGCGTTCAAGGCGCGTTTCCCACAGTTGGCCGAGGTGCCGTTCAGCCACACCTGGGGTGGGGTCTATGCGATCTCGCGAAACTTCACCAACTTCTTCGGCGAGTTGGAGCCGGGGGTTCACGCCTCGGCTTGCGACAACGGCGTCGGCGCGGCGTGGGGCACGATCTCCGGGACGATGCTCGCAGACCAGGTGGTGGGCGCCGAGTCCTCACAGTTGGACGACATTCGTGCCGTGACCGGCATGCCGTCGCTCAACCCGCCGGAACCCTTCCTTGGCCTGGGTGTGCGTTCGCGCATTCACCTGGCGGCCTGGAACAGCCGGAGCGAGCTATGACTGCCGGCGTGAAACCCTCGGTGCGGGTGCTGCAAGTCGATCACCGCGACCTCGACTTCAGCGTGCGCGGTGGCCCACCCGGTGGCGCCTTCGTGGCCCGGGCCCTGAGCAATGAAGTCTCGCCGAATATCGGCGTCGGCTTTGCTCGCTGGGAGGGTGCCCAGGTGGCCTGGACGGTGCTTTATGACGAAGTGATTTTCGTCATTGAAGGCTGCTTCGAGCTGCAGGTCGGCGCCGAGCTGTTCCAGGTCACCCCGGGCCAGTTGCTGTGGATCCCCGAAGGCACCGAACTGGTATACGGCGGGCACGCCTTGTTCGGCTATGTCGTGCACCCGGGCAACTGGAAAGAGCTGCACGGTTTGAGCTGAGCCATCGACCCTTGGCGCTTGGCCGATGGCTGCGCGCCAGGGGTTTTGCATCCGCACTTTTTTCTGGAATCGGCACCGTGTTTGGACTGACGAAGACCTTCGGCGCGCTGTATTTGGCCAGCTCGATGATGCAGCTGGGATCGATGATGTTGATGACCTACCTGGCGTTGCGCCTGAACGATTCGGGAGCCAGCGAAACTGCTGGCGGTGCGTTGATGGCCGCCAATGCCCTGGGCATGGTGCTGGGCGGCTGGGTGGGGCGCAGCCTGATTGCGCAGGTCGGGCATATTCGCACTTACGCGGCCTGTGCCGGGATCATTTGTGCGGCGGTGGTGGGCCATGAATTCAGTGCATCGCTGCCGTTCTGGCTGGTGCTGCGGGCGCTGGTGGGACTGGCGATGATGTGCCAGTTGATGGTGGTGGAAAGTTGGCTCAACGACCAGGCCAGGACCGAGCAACGCGGCAAAGTCCTGGCGCTGTACATGGTCGCCAGTTACGTCGGCATGATGCTGGGTAACCTGGCCCTGAGCCTGGATGAAGGCTTGGGCATCCGCGCGCTGCTTGGCGTGGCGATGGTCTTCGCCCTTGGTTCGGTGCCGGTGGCGCTGACCCGCAGCATGCATCCCACGGCGGTACCGGCGGCGTCGATTGACTTGCGCGTGTTCCTGCGGCGGATCCCGCAGTCGCTGGTCACGGTGCTGGTGTCCGGCGTGCTCAACGGCAGCTTCTACGGCCTGGCAGCGATCTACGCCAGCAAGCAGGGGCTGGCGACCGCGCAGGTCGGCCAGTTCATGGCCCTGTCCATCGCTGCCGGATTGTTGGCCCAGTTGCCCCTGGGCTGGCTTTCGGATCGCTTGCCACGGGCGAGCCTGATCCGCGCGGTGGCGCTGCTGTTGATCGTCATCAGTCTGCCGTTGGCGTTCAACCAGGCGCCTGGGTTCGTCACCTTGCTGTGGTTTGGTGCGGGCATCGGCTTCCTGCAGTTCTGCCTGTATCCGTTGGGTGTGGCGCTGGCCAACGACAATATGGAACCGGCGTTGCGAGTGTCGCTCTCGGGCATGCTGTTGATCACCTTCGGCGTCGGCGCCTGCGTCGGGCCGCTGATGGCCGGCGCCCTGATGGAGCACCTCGGTGCGGCGAGTTTTTACTTTTTCTATACCGGCACCGCGCTGTTGCTCGCCCTCTGTGTGGGCCAGGCAAAAGTCACCGGCGAACACTTGCGCAGTGATGCGCCGTTGCAGCATCCGGTGACCCCCAACGGGATTGCCAGCTGCAACCTGATGACGGTGGAGGAGGGCACTGACCGGCCCTAGCACCATCGTTTTATTGATGCGTTTTTCTCATGAGTCGGTGACTAAATATGGTTTGAACGGTAGTGGGGCTTCAAGCAAATTGGCACGGCTGCCAAAACCGAGATGGACCTGAATTAACCTGCAGATGAACACTGCCCTGATGTCGCTCGATATCAGGCAATAAGCACCCTGCGGACAGCAACTACACCCTTAAACAAAAACAAAAGGGGAATAACAATGCGTGCGCAATCCGGCATGTTGAAGGGCCTTAATCCGACTGTGACAGTGCTCTCGATAGTGGGCGTTATCTTGTTCGTTTTATTCTGTGCCTTCAAAGATCAACAGGCAGCCAAGGCTTTTGAAGCGGCTTCCACCTTTATCCTGCATAACTTCAAGTGGTATTACCTGGCGCTGATCACCGGTGTCCTGGGTTTGCTGCTGTATATCTCCATGAGCCGTTTCGGCAATCTGAAACTGGGCACCGAACATGACCGCCCCGAGTTCAGTTTCGCCTCCTGGATTGCCATGCTGTTCAGCGCCGGGATGGGCATCGGCCTGATTTTCTGGTCGGTGGCCGAACCCATGCTGCACTACGCCGACAACCCTTTCTCCAAGGGCCTGACCGATGAATCGGCGACCCTGGCGATGCGCATTACCCTATTCCACTGGGGCCTTCACCCTTGGGCGATCTTTTCCATGATCGGCCTGGGCCTGGCCTACTTTGCCTACCGCAAGGGCTTGCCACTGGCCTTGCGCTCGCTGCTGTATCCGCTGATCGGCGAACGTATTTATGGCTGGATCGGGCATGTGGTCGACATCATGGGCGTGATCATTACCGCCTTTGGTGTTTCCCAATCGCTGGGTCTCGGCGTCGTGCAGATCAATACCGGTATGCATAACGTATTTGGTTTGCCTATCAGTGTCGGTCTGCAGTTATCGATCATTCTCTTTGTCAGTATTGTTGCCTGTATTTCGTTGTTGGCCGGTTTGTCCAAAGGCATGAAGCGTATCTCCACGCTTAATATGTATTTGTCGTTCGCTCTGATGTTGGCGGTATTGGCGATCGGTCCGACCCGTTACATTCTTAATCTGATGTTTGAATCCACCGGGGACTATGTGCAGAACATTGTCGGCCTGAGTTTCTGGATGGACACCCAGAAAGACAGCGAATGGCAGAACTGGTGGACGGCGTTCTACTGGCCGTGGTGGATGACCTGGGGGCCGTTCGTGGGCCTGTTCATTGCGCGTATCTCCAAGGGCCGGACCATTCGCGAACTGGTGATCGGTGCGCTGGTGGTGCCGACCATGGTCACCATTTTGTGGATGTCGGTGTTCGGTGGTGCTGCGCTGAAGAATGAACAGCAGGACCGTCAGGCTTACCAGGCCTCTGTTGCCACGCAGCAGGTCGGCACGGAACAGGCGAAATTCGAAGGCGGGACGATTCTGCAGGCGACCAAGAAAGAAACCACTGCGGCGATGTTTACCCTGTTGCAGTCCCTCGATGGCCCGACCATTGGCGCGGCGTTGTCGATCCTCGTCTGTGTGTTGCTCGGGGTGCATTTTGTCACCACCGCCGATGCCGGGACTCAGGTGCTCTGTACCTTGTGCGCTCTGGGCAGCACCAATCCGCCGAACTGGATCAGAGTGCTCTGGTGCCTGCTGGAAGGGGCGATTGCTGCGGGGCTGCTGCTGGCCGGGGGGCTGAAGGCGATACAGATGGCAAGCATCGTCGCCGGACTGCCGATCGCCATGCTGTTGCTGGTGATGTCGTACACCCTGATTCACAGCTTGCGCAAGGAAATGCCAAGCACCCCGGCCTGGACCCCGGCGGCTGTGCCGCAGCACGAGGCCGAGCGCCGTGACCGGCAGCCAGAGTCCTTGGCCGCCGCCTGATCGTTCACAGACCTGTAGGAGCAGCCGGGCAGCGTTCCGCTGCTCGCGATGGTGGTGGGGCAGCTGATATCCCTGTCGGATGGGCTGCCGTCATCGCTAGCAGGCTAGCTCCCACATGAATCTGCGGCGAACACCCATATCGCAAACACCTCAAACCCCTTGTAGGAGCGAGCCTGCTCGCGATTGTGGTGGGGCAGTCGACACCCATGCTGGATGTGCTGCCGTTATCGCTTCAAGCCAGCTCCCACAGGGGTTTGAGCTGCGCCGGTTTTCCTGAACAGGCCGGCCGGTAGGCCGCCTCGGTTGCTTTTGATTTTGATTCACCGGCCCCGTTACAGAAGGCTGAGTGGAGGCATTCATCCGAGGGGAGCGCGTA